>DATJDP010000041.1:0-19377 GCA_035497355.1 Flavipsychrobacter sp. | reverse complement strand
TAATGAATAAGACGCTTATGAAAATGCCTGCAAGAAGTAGTTGTTTCCTCATCGCTTGATTTTGATAGTCAAAGAAAGTATTTATTGTTGAATGATAGAAATCCGCAAAGTTTGTGCCTCTTTATAAAACATTACCTTTGCCGCAAGTTTTAAAATTATGAATGCAAGCAAACGGGTTTACGACAATGTGTTACAAACTATCGGTAATACGCCGCTCATCCGCCTCAATAAAGTAACTGCCGATCTTCCATGCCCTGTGTATGCTAAGGTTGATTTCTTCAATCCTGGTAACTCTATAAAAGACCGGATGGCAGTAAAAATGCTGGAGGTTGCGGAACAGGAAGGAAAGATAAAGCCTGGGGGAACGATCATCGAAGGCACCTCTGGCAACACCGGAATGGGACTGGCACTTGCAGCCATAATAAAGGGTTATAAATGCATATTTGCTACAACAGATAAGCAATCCAAAGAAAAGATTGATATACTGAAGGCAGTAGGTGCGGAAGTCATTGTTTGTCCTACCAATGTTGATCCTGAAGATCCGAGGTCTTATTATTCCGTTTCAAAAAGACTGTCTACGGAAATACCTAATAGCTGGTACGTTAATCAATACGACAACCTTGCTAACAGGCAGGCACATTATGAAAGTACTGCCCCGGAGATTTGGAATCAGACCGATGGGAAAGTGACCCATGTAGTAGTAGCATCAGGTACAGGCGGCACCATCACCGGTATCGGCATGTTTATGAAGGAGCAGAATCCCGATATTAAGATGTGGGCTATTGATACTTACGGTTCTCTTCTGAAAAAGTGGTTCGACACCGGAGAGATCGATATGAATGAGGTTCATCCTTATATATCAGAAGGTTTCGGGGAAGATTTTGTGCCACAGAACTTCATTCGTGACGTGATAGATCATTTTGAAAAGGTGACGGATAAAGACGGTGCCGTAATGGCCCGGCGAATAGCTAAAGAAGAAGGATTGTTTGTAGGTTACTCTGCCGGTTCTGTTGTTGCAGGTTTAAGGCAGCTAAAGGATAAACTCAAGCCAACTGATCTGGTAGTTGTTGTGTTTCACGATCACGGCAGCCGCTATGTGGGTAAGATTTATAACGACGAGTGGATGCTGGATCGCGGATTCCTTGACGTAGAAACAGTAAAAGATTTGATTGGCGGTTTAGGTACCAGAAGACTCGTAACTGTGGATGAGGACGCCAAAGTGAGCGATGCACTGGAGCTAATGAAGAAGTATGATATTGAGCAGATTCCTTCTATGAAGGATGGTGAGATAACCGGTTCTGTAACACAGGCGGGCTTATTCAAAAAGCTTATCGAAAACAACGATGTGAAAGACTTTAATATAGCTGACATTACGGAAAGTGCATTGCCTGTTGTCAGCATGGATACACCGCTGGAGCGCCTTTCACATTACATCAATAAAGATAATGGCGCAGTGCTCACCAGGGACGACAGCGGGCAATATCACATCCTAACCAAGTATGACGTACTTGATGCGCTGAGCAAGGGGTAATTTGATTTAATCAAGTCCTATGAAGACCCGAAATAATTATAATGGGTTGCTCATCTGTTTACCTTTTCAATAGCTTCATTATAAAAAATACGCTTTGCTAAAGTTGGTATGTTACTCCTAAAAGGACATTAAATGCATTTGTTTTAACCGTATTTACGTACTGCTTTTTTCTGTTTACATTTAGTAGACCGAGATTATTTCTAACCTCAAAGGAACAATAGAACTGTTTATTAACTGGTATTAATATGCCTATACCCGTTGTGAGTCCAAGATCCCACGATTTATCAAATTCTTTCCCTTTATATGGAACAAAAGGTCTAACGTTTTCCCCCCTTATTACATCTTCCCTGTTTATAAGATAACCGATATAGGGTCCGGCACAACCAAAATATTTAATTCTCCGTCCAGTTATATAGCGTATATGAATTGGCAGCGTTATATAGTCGTAGTTCAAGTATGGTGTCACTTCTCCTACAGAAGTTCCGACGGAATCGATTACACCGATCGTGTTTGGTAATTTGGCCCCTTTTCTTTCATAGGCAATAATAGTTCTAATTGAGAACTTGCGGTTGAAATTATATACTATTGAAACGCCGGCTGACCACCGGACATTCTTTTTCGTTGCCGACAAAGGCGCGCTACCCCTCAGTGACACTATGTTAGGACCTGCTTCAACCGACAACTCTGTTTTGTTTTTATGGTCAGAGGCTAGTACTCGTTTATGAGATATAGCAAGCATGAAAAGGGCAAATATGTTCAGTAGATTTCTTAAAGACATTTTAATAGCCTTATCTTTTTATGCAATCTAATTTATGGCTGTTTTTCCCGTTTGATTTTTGTTTTCCAAAAGTATAGCTCAGAGAGAGCATACAATTAATGAAGCTCATAGAATGTTGAAGGCTATAGATATACTCTTCATTTTTACTTAAGTTTCGAAGTGTGCCTTGATAAGAATAAGCGCCAGTTTTATTTAATTGTATAGAAAACAACAACCCTACACTGAATCTTGATAATGATTTTAGGGGATGATAATTTGCTCCTAAATCTATTGTCGGAAAAAAGAAGGAGGGCAGACGTCCATCATCAGAAATTTCCGACCTTACTGTGTCAAGATTATTAATATTCTTTGGAAAACTGCTTGATACTTGATCCTTTGCATAAGAAGTCATTAATATGCCCGCAGACACACCTATAAACATATCGCCTTTTCTGCCGTTTTTTGTGATGAAATCTCGCCCCAAAAGAATAGGCAGCCCCAGGTTCTCAAATCTCCTTTCCCATGA
Source organism: Flavipsychrobacter sp. (assembly GCA_035497355.1). Classification (GTDB taxonomy): domain Bacteria; phylum Bacteroidota; class Bacteroidia; order Chitinophagales; family Chitinophagaceae; genus JAFIGV01. Next base: position 16,563 of record DATJDP010000041.1, on the reverse strand, counting down.
CAAAGGATACGGCTTATCAAGGTGATCGGCCAATTGATTTTTCGCGCTGATAACAGTTTTATATTGACCATATCGAAAGCCAGTTTCAATAAAACAATTATCTGAAACGTAGAACTTGTTGGTAAATTCAAAACCAAAATTCAAGTTTCTATTGGAGACATCAAACCTACCAGCTTCTATATCTGTGTAGTTTTTAGTTAGCGTGTAGGATGTTAGAATAGATAATTTGGGATGAAAATGGAAAGCCAAAGCCGACAAACCTTGACATAAGCAAAGGCTAATCGTAAAAAATGCTTTTTTCTTCATTGTAACTTGTTAGGATAGATTTTATGAAAGCATTGCAACACATTTTCGATGCTGCAATGCTTTCATTATTAACTAATTTATAGTTATCTTATGGTAGCTAATATTATTTCCAATCTTTACCTGCAGGATGTGAATACCTTTTGTTAGCGTAGATACACCTACTCTTTAATAACGCTTTTCGGCTTACCGCGTACATTTTTTAAGCGCTTATATAATGCGATTCGAAGGTTGAAAAAATATAAGACAATTAAAAATTTTATTTTAATAAGATAATTACTACTTTATCCATTGCACACCTCCAGATTGAAGTTGTAATAGTAATGAACGCTAAACAAAAAGCGTTTTTTTGAAATAAATTGATGCGCTGTTATACTTGCACGGGAAAGGGGGGACGGAAAAAGTGATTCTAATTAATGAATATCAGGTAAGCAATGCAAAAAAACCTTCTCATTCGGATATCTACAAAGCCACCGGTCATTTTTCCGTTCGTGGCTTTGTTTCATTTGTTGATCCTTTGTTATACCATCTGGAATTATAAGGAGTTTCCTTTTCCTTCTGTTTATTGGATACCGGTACTGTGGTTATTACTGTACAGTTTCTTCTGGCTCTTTGTCTGCGACCTAAAACGGTGGGCGGCTCTTGGCTATCTTGGTTTGACGGTGCTTAATATCGCCCTTCACTACTTTCTGAAGTTCGAAAGCGAACGATCCGTTTACACGCCGTCTTTCCTGCTGCTGTATGTCTTTTTCTCTTTCTTTATTCTCTTTTACTTCAGGAGGATCAGGAGCAGTGATAAAGAGGTTTAGTCTAATATTATTGAGAATAGCGGTACATAAAGCGAGGTCATAAATATTACCTCGTTTTCCTCCTGCTGTTGGCTCTTAGCTTGCTTAGTTTTTGGACAAACCCGACATAGGATCGGAAGGATCAGCCTGATAAAACTCAGCGCCCCTTCTAAAGAACTTATCGAACGTATAGGCCTGAAGCAGCACAGTGTCTTTGTAGTTATTGATCACACCGTAAAAACGATCTATATCATAGTCGCTATCATCTGCGGTATTGAGGTTTTTGCTACGCTTATTAATTGGCATCTTATAAATGTCAATATGCTGCTTCCAACCATTTTTCGCTACCACATCCATCTCGCAAAACTTAGGCACAGAAGCAATGGTAGAATCCATTCCGGGAATGTCATTGAGATATCCTTCGCAATAGATATCAGTGAAGAACCTTAGATAAGCGTTCGCTCTTCTTTTGTTTAACGGGTTATTATTAGTCGAATCCGTCTTTACTATCGCGCCGTTTGCGTCTTGTGTTATAGAAAAAGAGTTACCCGGCTCCTGAGTATAGCTAATGGAAAAAGATTTAACCTCTTCAGGCTTCAGGTTAATGACAGAGCGGTCGCGCCAGTCATCGAAATCGGTGGAGTAGTAAGGTGTGAGGTAGCCATTAAAACCCGGTATTTGCACCACGTAAGCAGTTTTAGCGCCTTTCTGCAGCATGTAGGTCCCTTTATAGTTGAACGCTTCATTGCCTACATAAAAGGTGTTGATGTTTTCTCCTTTCCTATTATAGAGTTCCACTTTAACAGCACTGCCGGCCAGCGATTTAATGACGCCGTTGTGCATATTCTCAGGGACAGGGTACTGAGCTTGTTGCATCCGAAGCGTGCCAAGGAGGTTGTTTACATTGCTGGTCCGTGCTTTATAAGCTTTATTCAATACCCAGCCGCTGTCAGTTCGGGTGAGCGTTATTTCTTCTCCATTATTCCTTGCGAGGAATACTTCTCCAACATCACTGGTATCCTGGATATTAAAAGCTGCTTCGCTCTCGCCGAACATACTTGTCTTGTCCTTGAAAACAAAGAAGTAAGCACCGGTACCAAGAATAACGAGCAACAATAAATATAAAACGGTCTTCTGCATTAATCAGTCTTTTTAAGATTTCACTTCGTAGCGACGCTTACGGAAAAACAGGTAAACGGACGCAAACATTAATACCAATAATATGGGTATCCCCACATTGACGAACTGCCACTTCAGCTCTTCATCTTCTGCGCGTTTAGTATCCAGTAAACGCAACTTTAGGTCTTTATTACGTGCCTCGAGCAGGCTATGTGGGTCTGTAAGATATTCTAGACAGTTGAGAATGAAATTTTTGTTGGAAAACAGGGTTTGAGTGTATTCCCAGTAGCCCATTTCCATTAATCCCCGGGATTGCGAAAAGCTGTTGAGCATGATATCACCGTCCGATATTACGATCATACTGCTACTGCTATCTACGGCAGGCTTAAACTCATATCTCAGCGAGTCCTTTAAAATACGGAGGAATGCTTCAGGCATGCGGTTGGTGTACAGAGAAGAGAACTTCCCTTCCAGCAAAACGGCAACCGGACGATGTCCATTATTAAACAGCTTCGGATCAGGAGTGAAGCGGATCATGCTCAGGCTTACTCTTACCGGATTCTCTGTAGTCCGGCTGTACTGCGACGACTGCAACAAAATGGTTTTGTGTACTTCCGGGTTGGCAACAGTATCGATACTTCCCACGAACTTTCCCATGACCGGGTCCATGTTATTGACGATCGGATGTTTGGAGGTAGGAATAAATACCGGTAAGAAAGTCCAGGGGCGCAGTTCTATTTGGGGTTGTCCGTTGCCCATTGTTCCGGTTATCAGCGGTACCTGGTTGCACTGTACGTCTTCAATGAGATCGCCATTCAATCGCACTCCATATTTGAACAACTGGTCATCCAGATTCAGGGGATATTCCTGTGTAATCAATTGCCCTGAATTTTGCAGGCTATCCAGCGGCGCCTGCAGCATATCAACAGCCCAAAGCACATGTCCGCCATGCATAATGAACTGGTCTATCTTAAACTTGTCTTTTTCGTCGAATGTAGAGGTAGGCTTATTGATGATGATCGCTGTGTAAATACCGTTGTTTATCTGATACTCACTCGGCAGATCCAGCGTATCCACTTTATAATATGGGCTAAGCGTAGTAAAAAGGTCCACGGTATGCGGGCCCAGCTGCTCACCATGCCCCATGATATAGGCGATACCGGGACGTCCGGTTACTTCCAGCTTGTGAATAGCAGTTGCCAGCTTGTATTCCAGCAGAGATTCAGAATAGTTAAGCACCTCCAGGGGCGTCATTCCAAGGTGGCTTTCCAGCAGCTTTACTGCCTTAGTCCGTCCGTGGTATTGTACCAAAGCATAAGGATAAATGATCTGTTCGGAAGAGTTCTGATTGTCTTTTACGTTCAGGCTCACTGCTTCCACGCCCTTTTTATAAAGGTCCTTTGCTATCTCTCCCTTTTGTGACTCTTCTTTCCCTTCAAACGGATCTACGAAGCGGAAGACAATATTGGCCCCGCCGTAGTCCTTAAAAGACTGCAATCTTTCTCTTGTAGCTTCTGCCAGCCGCTGAAAGCCGGCAGGGAATTTCCCCTTCAAATACACATCCACTACTACCACATCCTTCAGGTCGTGCAGCATTCGCTTGGTGGCGTCGGAAAGAGTGAAGCGCTTTTCTTTGGTAAGGTCGAAACCTCTGTGAAATCTTGTGGCAATGATATTGGCACAGATCAATATGGCAGCAAGAATAAAAACCCTCACCACTGCCTGCCTTTGTTGTTGCTTTCTTTTGCCAGATGCGTTGGTCGCCATAAATTGTTTTAGTCTTGCTTAGCAGTATCCCAGGTACGACGGTTGAGCGATAACCGGGTTAGTGAAACAAAAAGAATGATCACAGAGACAAAGTAGATCACTTCCCGTGTATCTATTACGCCACGACTGATTGCTTCATAGTGAAAGGACATACCTACCATGCTCAGGTAGTAGTCAATGCCGGCTGTGAATGCAGGGATTTTGCTCAGCGCCTCAAAGCCGCTGTACAGCAGATAGCATGCAAACAGGGACACGAGAAAGGCCACCACCTGGTTGCTTGTCATTGCGGAGCAAAAAATACCTACAGCAGTAAAGCTGGCCGCAAGGAACGTCAGACCTATATAAGAGCCGATAATGGCACCGGTGTCAATATTGTCAGGTATTGCAGATAGGCTGTCTATGGTAAGTACATAGATTAGGGTAGGCAGCAGGGCGAAAACAACCAGCACCAGCGCTGCAAAGTATTTTCCGAGAATGATATCGAAGTCCCTCAACGGTTTGGTGGAAAGCCACTCTATAGTGCCTCCGCGAAATTCATCTGCAAACGAACGCATCGTGACCGCTGGTATCAGCAGCATGAGGAACCATGGAGCCATTGAGAAAAAGCGATCGAGAGTGGCATAGCCATAGCCAAGAATGCTGGTGTCGGGAATGATCCAGAGGAACAGTCCACAAGCTATCAGAAATATCAAAATAGCTACGTATCCAACAATAGAACTGAAAAAAGAGTTGACCTCCTTAATAAAAATACTTCGCATGGGGAAAGACCGCTGTTGAAGGGACGGCAAATATAGCAAAAGACAAGTGTGGAATTGTAGTAATAAAGTTAATTATCAGCTACATAAACGCCCGAAAGGGGTGGGATCATTAACACAACTCATATTCACTATTACTTTTTGATTTTATCTCCCCGTTCATCGCGTTGATTTACTTCATTCGCATCATTATTTCATTTCTTCATTTCTTTCCTTCCCCATTTACTTAATTTTGGCCTCATTGAAAAAGGTTAGGAAATATTTTTACAATACGAAGACACTGAGGTTTGAGAAACTGGAAGTGCCCCTTTACATTAAGCTGCTCCGCATTCTTGGCTTTGTATCTGCCGCCCTTGTCACCGCCTTGCTCATTGTTGCCGCTGCTTTTCGCTTTCTCGATTCTCCTAAAGAAAAGAAGATGCGGCAGGATGTTGTCACTATGCAGGAAAAGTACCTCCTGCTTCAAAAGCAGATTGAAAACCTGAGCGGCGATATCGGCGAACTGGAAGAACGTGACAATTCAATTTACCGAACCATCTTTGAAGCCGCTCCTTTACCCGATAGCATCCGCGTCGGCAAAGAGTATAGTTCTATTGACTGGGAGCAATACCGTTTTAGAAGCACCGACGAACTGATAGACGAGGTGGATAAGGAGATTGTAAGTCTGAAGCACCGCATTGAGACCCAAAAAACATCTTACGATACGCTGCAGAAAATGGTGCAGAGCAAGGAGAAGATGCTTGCCTCCATCCCTGCCATTCAACCTATATCAAATAAAAGCCTCGATCATGTAGCTTCCGGCTTCGGATACCGTATTGACCCTATTTACAAGACCCCTAAAATGCATACCGGATTAGACTTTGCGGCTGCTATGGGTACTCCTATTTATGCCACCGCCGATGGTGTGGTAGAAGAAGCGGATTTTGACAATAGCGGCTACGGAAATCATGTCATCATCAATCACGGCTATGGCTACGAGACGCTATATGGTCACATGGTTCGAATCAAAACGCGACGCGGGGAAAAGGTAAAACGCGGACAAGTGATCGGTTGGGTAGGAAGTACAGGAAAGAGTACCGGGCCACACTGCCATTATGAAGTGATACGTAACCATCAGAAGATCGATCCTGTTCACTTCTTCTTTAACGATCTTTCACCCACCGATTATGAGCGTATGGTAAAAATTGCTGCTGCAAGCAATCAGTCTTTCGACTAACCTATAAGGTTTCTGAAACCTTATAGGTTTTTTCAGCAAAAATCTGTTACTGCGTATGAACCAATATCATCAGCTTCTTTTACCAAACCAAACTTACCACCTCTTTTCAAGAGCAGTGGGCAGTGAAAAATTGTTTAGGTCTCATGATAACTATCTGTTCTTTCTGCAAAAGCTGAAGTATCATACCGCTCCTGTTTGCAAACTTTATTGCTACGCTTTGTTGCCGAATCACTTTCATTTACTGGCTAAAATAAATGATGAGGGAACCATAGTTAAGCACTTTGAAGATGTAAAGAAGGTTAGTTTTAAGCCACTTGAACATGATATCCACGACTTTATTATGGAGCGGTTCAGCAATTTCTTAAATGCCTACACTAAAGCATTTAATAAAGTCTATGAGCGAAAAGGTGCGTTATTTATGGATTATATAAAGCGAAACATCGTAAGCAAATCAAGTGATTTCACGACCTATGTGTGGTATATACATAAAAATGCCGTTCATCATAGCCTGGCTGATACCGTCGGCGATTGGAAATATGATAGTTATCAATCGCTCCTTAGCGATTCTCCAACAGCTTTAATGCGCAATGAATTAATAGAATGGTTTGGCAGCAAAAGGTCATTTATGCAATTTCATCAACAGCCCGTTGATCTGAAAATAAAGATCACCGACCTGTGAATTTCTAAAAGTTTGTGCACCTATTCGTTCCTGCTTTCTGTTTTAAAACCTATAAGGTTTCAGAAACCTTATAGGTTAGTAAAAAAGCTTCCCCTGCACCTCTTTAGCTGGAGACGTGTAAGGATGTTCCGTGGCTTTGTCTACATCCATGATGTGCATCACTTTCCAGTCTCTTATTTTCAAATAGTCGGAAACCAGAGACCGATGACAACGCCACGATACTGCTTCTGAACACATATACGCAACCCGTTTGTTGGCTGCAAGCCCTTCCAGCTTCTCCACTCCTTCCTTAAATGAATCCGTTTCCATATAATCTGCATAGCCGCGGAAGGAAGGGTTTTTCCATGCAGTGTTGTGAGAGTCGGCTAATGGTTTTCTTCTGCCGCCGAGTTCCGGCATGTGTATATATTCAATACCCGCCTGCTGCAGGGATGCTGCAAGAGACGGGCTATTGAACTGAGGATATTTCTTTGAGCCGGGGAACCTTCGGATATCTGCCAGCAGCTGTATATCGAATGAGCGAAGCATGGCAATAAATTCTTCTATCGTTCGGGTAGAATGACCGATAGTAAAGATGATATGCTCTTGCTCCTGCTGCAATTCAAATCACTATTTCTTTAAATTATGTTCCTTCAAGGCTGCTTCGAGGCAATCCATCGCTGCGTTGATATCTTCTTTGTTCAATACATAGGCAAGACGCACTTCGCGTTTTCCTTTGCCAGCGGTCGCATAAAATCCCGCCGCCGGAGCCATCATCACCGTTGCGCCGTTGAAAGAAAAGTCTTCAAGCAACCATTGGCAAAACTTTTCTGTATCATCTACGGGCAGTTCAGCGATTGCATAAAATGCGCCACCAGGCATCGGGCAAATCACTCCATCCATTGCCTGCAGGCGCTGAACCAGCAGGTCTCTGCGACTGTTGTACTCTGCATGTACCTCGCTAAAATAGTCGGCTGGCAGGTCTACCGCCGCCTCTCCGAGAATCTGGGCAAATGTTGGCGGACTTAACCTTGCCTGTGCAAATTTCATCGCAGTGGTGAGCACTTGCTCGTTCTTCGTAACAAAAGCACCAATACGGCCTCCGCACGCACTATATCTTTTAGAAATGGTATCCAGAAGGATGGCGTGCTGTTCCAGTCCCTCTATAGATAGTGCTGAAATGTGTTTTTTGCCGTCATAGCAAAACTCACGGTAGGCCTCGTCGCTGAAGAGAAAAAGGTCGTGCTTCAGACAGATCTCTTTCAGTACCTCCAGTTCTTCCCTGCTATATAGGTAGCCCGTCGGGTTGTTTGGATTGCAGATCATGATCGCTTTCGTGCGGTCTGTAACCGCCTGTTCAAAAGCTTCAATAGAAGGTAACGCGAAACCGGTGGCAATGCTCGATGGAATGGGCACAACCTTTACGCCTGCACTTACTGCAAAGCCATTATAGTTAGCATAAAAAGGTTCAGGAATAATAATCTCATCACCGGGGTCCATACAGCTCATCATAGCAAAGAGAATTGCCTCAGAGCCTCCGGTGGTAATGATGATCTGGTTGTAATCAATATTAATATTATTGCGCTGGTAGTATTCCACCAGCTTTTTTCTATAGCTCTCAAAGCCAGCGCTGTGAGAATATTCTAACACTTTTATATCTGTATGGCGAACGGCATCGAGAATGGCAGGCGGCGTCTCAATATCCGGCTGGCCGATATTCAGATGATAAACCGTAGTTCCTTTCTTCTTTGCTGATTCCGCGTAGGGAACCAATTTACGGATGGGTGATGGCGGCATGTGTGCACCGCGCTGCGCTATGGATGGCATGGCGCAAAATTAGCTTATAGCGAACTAAAAAATCGTAGAGCTTCTAAAAATAAAACACCGCTTATCAAATGGGTATTTTTAATGTATAAAAACTCCAGCGCTCTTCTGAAAGGAACTTTGATAGTGCCAACGTTGAGCCGGAAGCCTTTTCTATATGCCTAGTGGCGTCAACCATGTTTCCCGCATGGTGAGCGATGTGTCTCACGCCGTGGCCGATGTGCTTCACGTCGTAAGTGATGTCATTCACGTGGTGAGTGATGTGCCTTACGTCGTGAGTGATGTGCTTCACGTGGTAAGTGATGTGCTTCACGTGGTGAGTGATGTCATTCACGTGGTGAGTGATGTGCTTCACGTCGTAAGTGATGTCATTCACGTGGTGAGTGATGTGCTTCACGTCGTGAGTGATGTCTTTCATGTGGTGAGTGATGTGCCTTACGTCGTGAGTGATGTGCTTCACGTCGTAAGTGATGTGTTTCACGCTGTGAGTGATGTCTTTCATGTGGTGAGTGATGTGTTCCACGTGCTGGGCGATGTCATTCATGTGGTGAGCGACAATGGGTTATGCTACCAGGGTCTTATACCTACGCCGTTTGCTCTACATTGTTATGCGTTCTATTCGACAAAACCTATAGGTCTCCAGAATCTTGTGTTTTATGTTTTACCAGATTGGGTTTTTTCAATAGACACTTGCATTAGATAATAAAAAGCGTAATTTAGTATCACCGCGGTTATCTACGATTGCATGTTTGAACAAAGACGAGACCATTTGTTTAGCAATTTAAAAATGCAACTATGCAAAAAAACCTTTTCAGTCGGGCTTCCGGTTTAGAAACATTAGGTCCAACGCTGGCAATCTCTGTAACCAGAATTTCGTAATTAATTACTTTAAAGCAGCCGATAACGTTTACTCTACGAACGTAAGCATGCTGAGCGGTGCCTGGAGTGGTAGTTCTTATCAGGTAAACATCAATCCCATTGACCATCCGGTTACCTTTCCAAAGTTTGTGGCCGTAAGCAGTTGCAGCAACAGTGGGCTGAACCTTTTAAGCGCGTGGTATGATGGGTCTGGGGATTGTGTTACTCCGGGCAATGGAAACATATACTATAAAGAAAGCCCCGGTAATTCCATGTCGTTTAAGACGACAGGTGTGATAGATATGCATGCAGCGTCACCTGCGGCATATCCCAATCCTGTTACTGACAGGCTGTACCTGTCCGGTATGTCTAAGGGAACAAAAGCAGAATATAAGCTACTGGATATGTCGGGACGGGTATTGAAACAGGGGAGTTATAGTGCTGCTGGTATTGAGACTGGCTTCCTAAGTCCCGGCCTATATATGCTCCAAACAAGCAAAAACGGCAAAACGTATTCCTTAAAATTCACCAAACAGTAAACTTTATATGAAAAGCATTCTAACGGCACTATTGCTGCTGATAGGAGTTACCTGCATTGCGCAGGTAACTCCTCAGTACTATATAGATTATCATCCAAACTATCCCACCCCTCCTTTTCTTTTAGGACTTCAGGCGTCAAGTGATTCGGGAATGTATCAAAATCTATATTTGAGAGACAGTTTTACAACCGCTCCACCGCCATATGGACGAGTCAAGAACATTTACATGAGGACGGGCGTTGGTACGGGGCTTGAAGACACTATCAATTGGAAAGGGTGCAAAGCCACAAAGCTATTGCTGTCGGTGGGCTACACCTCTCTTCAAAACTTTGATACCGTTACACGGTTGCTCACAGGACTTACCCTCGTTGCATCTGTTGACACCCTCACTACCGGCACGGTAATGACAGAATGGATAAAGATACCGGTGGACCCCGAGAATCCGTTTTACATAGACACTTCGAAAAACCTCGTTTTTCAGTTGGCTTTTGATACCGGTGGGCATAGAAGGTGGCCGGACACAACGGTGTTGTACGGATGCCCTTATTGGGGATCGTTTTTCGGCCAGACTACCGCATCATATTTTGCTATATCGGGGCCTCGGTCTAACAATCAGCTGCCAGCGAAACAAGCATATTTCTACGATTTTGGTATTGATTTGTACCCTTTAGGCATCGATGCTTTACAGAATGTAAGCGATCTGCGTATTTATCCCAATCCGTCGCAGGGCCGGTTTATTATCAGCATAGCAGCAAAGCATCCTGTAAAGGAAGCGCAGCTAACCATCAGCGATATGGCAGGCAGAGCGGTATGGCAGCAGCAGTACCAGAATATAGATAATGAGTTTTACCAGCAGATAGATATGAGCGCCTATCCGAAAGACATCTACATAGCAGAGCTACGGGCGGATGGAGAGCGCATAACAAGGAAACTGGTGGTGCAGTAAAATTTGAACTAAGAGTTAAAACCTATAGGGTCTCCATGACCTTATAGGTTTATATCACTCAGTTCCTCCCCCTTTCCTTACCCCTGTTCATTCCTTTTTATGTCCCTATTAACAAATGCTCAAAGCTGAGGTGGGTGTATCTACCTATATTTGACCTTCCATTGAAAACTTGCGATGAGTTTACCCTCTTTATCTCTCAGACGACCGGTTCTGGCGATCGTCATGAACATAATTATTGTCATTTTCGGCGCGATTGGTTTTAGCTTCCTTGGCGTTCGTGACTATCCGTCTATTGATCCCCCCATCATCAACGTCCGTACATCTTATGCCGGCGCCAACCCTGATATTGTAGAATCTCAGATCACTGAGCCGCTGGAGAAGCAGATCAACAGCGTGCCGGGCATTAAAAGTATTTCCTCTACCAGTGCTCAGGGCACAAGTAATATCACCGTAGAGTTTGATCTTGGCGTAGACCTCGAAACGGCTGCAAACGACGTGCGGGACAAAGTTTCTCAGGCTATACGCAACTTGCCGCAGGATATTGATGCGCCCCCTGTTGTCTCCAAAGCAGATGCCAGTGCAAGGCCTATTCTCGCGATGACGGTGCAGAGCGAGACCAAGAACCAGATGGAGCTGACCCAGTATGCAGAAGATGTATTGATGGAAAGGCTCCAAACCATACCCGGGGTCAGCAGTATTCAGATATGGGGAGAAAAGAGATACGCGATGCGCCTTTGGTTGGATCCGATGAGAATGGCGGGTTATGGTATCACCTTTCAGGATGTGGAAGATGCATTGACCAGACAAAACGTAGAATTGCCCGCAGGTAAGATAGCAGGAAACAATGTAGACCTTTCGGTACGCACGTTCGGCCGCCTGCTGACAGAACAGGATTTTAATAACCTTATTATCAAAAATGTAAATGGTACCGACCTGCTCTTGAAAGATGTAGGAGAGGCCGTACTGGGCCCTGAAAATGAAGAAACGATACTGAAGGAAAGTGCGGTACCAATGATCGCTCTTGCGGTAATTCCCCAACCCGGTTCCAACTACGTAGCGATAGCAGAAGAGTTTTATAAGCGTTATAACAATATTAAGAAAGATGTTCCGGCAGACTTTAAGATCAACATTGCGATGGATAACACCATCACTATCAAAAATTCCATTTCAGAGGTAGAAGAGACATTGCTCATCGCTTTTGTATTGGTGATCCTGATTATCTACCTCTTCTTCCGCGACTGGCTTATCGCTCTTCGTCCGCTCATAGATATACCGGTCAGCCTCATAGCCGCATTCTTTATTATGTATATTGCCGGCTTCACCATCAATATCCTTACACTCCTTGCGATCGTACTGGCAACAGGCCTTGTGGTGGATGATGGCATTGTGGTGACGGAAAACATCTATAAACGGATAGAAAAGGGAATGGAGAAGCATCGTGCTGCGAGAGAAGGCAGTGAGGAAATCTTCTTTGCAGTTATTTCCACTTCTATCACGCTTGCAGTGGTGTTTTTGCCGATCGTTTTCTTACAGGGCTTTACGGGAAGGTTGTTTCGGGAGTTTGGTATCGTGGTAGCGGGTGCGGTCCTTGTCTCCGCATTTGTATCCCTCACACTTACACCGGTATTGAACGTTTATCTTACCAGAAAGCACCACAAACCGTCATGGTTTTACCGCAAGACCGAGCCTTTCTTTCAGGGTATGGAGCGCAACTATAAGAAAGGGCTGGTGTGGATCATGCGCAACAAATGGCTGGCGTTTACAGGTATTGGCGTTTCTATACTCATAATATTTGTATTGGGAAGAACCCTGCAAAGCGAGTTAGCTCCGCTGGAAGACAGAAGCCGTTTCCGCATTATGATAAGTGCGCCGGAAGGAACCGCTTATGATGCCATGGACACCTATATGGATACGCTGGTACAGGATATCATTCACGTCGTTCCTGAAAAAGAAATTATCCTATCGGTAACTGCACCTTCCTTTAGTGGATCGGGCGCGGTAAACACAGGTTTCATGATGGTAAAGCTCACGGAGCCTCAAAACAGGGAAAGAAGCCAGCAGGAGATTGTTCAGGCGGTCAATCAGTCCATGATGAAATACAACTTTGGACGTGCATTTGCCATACAGGAACAGACAATCGCGGTACAGCGTGGTGGTAGTGCATTCCCGGTCGCTTTCGTGTTGCAGAATATAGACTTTGAAAAACTTTCGAAAGCTTTACCGGCTTTTATAGACCTCGCCAATCAAAATCCTACTTTCCAGGGTGTTGACGTAGATCTTAAATTTAATAAGCCGGAATTAACCATTTCTATTGACCGTGCTAAGGCTTCGCAGCTGGGCGTATCTATTGAAGACGTATCGCAAACCTTGCAGCTTGCTCTAAGTAATCGCCGCCTCGGATATTTCACGATGAGTGGCAAGCAATATCAGGTAATGGGACAGGTAGATCGCAGCAACAGAAATGACCCCGGCGATCTGTCAAATTATTATGTTCGAAGCAGTTCCGGAGCATTAATTTCTCTCCAAAATCTCATCAGCAAGGACGAGACAACAAGTCCCTCTCAAATATATCACTACAACCGCTATAAGTCTGCAACTGTCTCGGCCAACTTAGCACCTGGTAAAACGATTGGTGATGGCATTGAAGCGATGAACCAGATATACGCCAAGCTGAAGCAACAGAAAATCATTGACGAATCTTTTTCCACCTCACTTGCCGGTTCTTCAAAAGACTACCAGGAGAGCTCATCCAACACCATGTTTGCCTTCCTGCTGGCGCTTGTGCTCATTTATCTGATCCTTGCAGCGCAGTTTGAAAGCTTTGTAGATCCGCTTATCATCATGCTTACGGTGCCCCTTGCCATTGCTGGTGCGGTACTTTCTCTATGGGCATTTGGACAAACGTTGAATATATTCTCTGAGATCGGTATGATCATGCTCATTGGTCTGGTAACGAAAAACGGAATCCTGATCGTGGAATATTCGAACCACATCAGAGAGAAGGGAGCAACGGCTGTGAAGTCGGCCATCTATGCCGCTTCTATGCGTCTGCGGCCGATACTGATGACAAGCCTTGCTATGAGCTTCGGAGCTTTGCCGCTGGCGCTTTCGCTGGGTGCTGCATCAACCAGCCGGATACCTTTGGGTATTGTAATCGTGGGAGGTGTATTATTTTCACTGGTGCTTTCGTTATTCATTATACCTGTAATGTATACGCTCCTTTCTAGAAGAAAAGTAAAAGAAGTTACTGCAATTGAAAAACTGGATGAATAGGATGAGATTTGTTTTTAGCATACTCCTGTGCTGTGCGTTCCTGCCCTCTGCATACAGTCAGACGGAAAGCTATGAACCAATGGAGCGGCTTACACTGCAGGATGCAATTCTGCGCGCATTGGAACATAACTACGATATACGCGCTTCCGACATTACCGCCCGGGAAGCAACGGCGAACAACACAGCCGGAAATGCAGGACTTTTACCGGATGTAAATGGTACTGCGGGTGTAACTGCAGGAAGCTCTAATGCAAAGATCGAGTTTGCTGATGGTCGTACCCAAGAGGCTAACAATGCAGCATCTCTAAGCTATAATACCGGCATTACGGCGAACTATACCTTATTTGCTTTCGGACGTGCGTGGCTCATAAAAAAGCAATTAGGTATCAATGAAGAGTTATCTAAAGTACAGCTACGTGAACAAATGCAGGCTACTGTTTCCCAGACTATACAAACCTATGCAAGAGTAGTATGGCAGGCACAACAGCAGGTAGCGATAGATACAGGGCTTGCACTCGCACAGACGAGAATGATGCTGAGCAGGGTGAAATATGAAACAGGCGTGTCTGCCAAAGTAGATTTCCTGCAGGCAAGAGTAGATTATAATTCGCGCCAGTCGGATTCGCTGCAGCAGATTGCGAACCTGAACGCAGCTTTTGCTGATCTGAACCTACTGATGGGTGCAGACCCCTATAAGACTTATGATGTGGACGACAGCCTTGTCCTGAACGCAGGACTTACCCCTTCTGATCCGGAACGCCTGCGCAGTATCAATCTTTCTATAGAAGCAGCCAGACGGAATCTGGAGATGGCGCAACTGCAGACAAAAATATCCCGCACGTACCTGTATCCTTCCCTTAGCGCCAACGCTGGTTACAACTTCAGTAAAACGAAAAGCCAGACCGGTACGTTTACATTCAATCAGAATTACGGACCTACTGCAGGCCTGGGGCTGAATGTTCCCATCTTTCGGGGAGGAAACCTGAAGCGGCAAACAAAGATTGCTTCACTGGAGGAGCTTCGTCAGGAGCTGCTTCTTGAAAAGCAAAGTACCGATGTTGGCAGGCAATACAGGCAGGCCTGGGAAAATTACCAGATGTCGGTGAATGGCTACCGGTTAGAGCAGGAAAATATAGGATATGCAAAAGAGAACCTCGACATTCAGAAAGCGAGGTTTCGTGTAGGTATTGCCACTACCTTAGAAACAAGAGAAGCAGAGAACAGCTACATACAATCACTGATCCGTCTTTATACAGCAGCCTATAATCTTAAAGTAAATGAGACGATTGTACAAGAACTGGAAAGCGATCTTGTGAAGTAGAAGGGAGGTGGAACTTACTTTCTCTTCCGCCGTATCTTTCCTCCGCCCGTATATGCCTTGTTCCAGTAAGGCTCTTTCAGATTACTGATATGAACTCCTGTACCCTTGGATGCGTGGACGAAATAGCCATTACGTAAGTAAATACCGACATGTGTTGGATCATCCTGGTCCTTAAAGTATAATATATCGCCTTCTCTAAGTCGGCGTTGCCTCCGAAAGTTTTTGGTAGTGGTATGGATGGTAGCCACTGTCCGTTGTATTTTCAATCCATAGACCGACAGGTACAACTGGTGAACGAATCCGCTGCAATCCACGCCGTTTTTATCATTACCGCCCCACTTATACCGCACGCCGCTCCACTCATCAATAAAGTAGTAGAGGGTCTTGTTTTTGATTTTAGAAGGTTGGGTTTGCAGAATAGCTGCATACTTCCGTTTCAAAGCACGTTTACGGAGGGGCTTGTATTCTTCAACGGCCGTATTGTTCCCCTTTAGTTCCGTTGTGGCGACCTTAGACGAGTGACAGGAAGTGCAAACAACAATTGCCGTAAATATAAGTAAGCAGAAATGAGGGCGAAAGCGATTAAATAGCAACATACAGGTTGTATAAAGATAGGTAGAATCAGGCGTAGAAGTAAACAGCTCTTCACTGCAAGCCCCTTCGTGCCGGGCCCAAATAAAAAACCTTTCAGCGTTTAAGCTGAAAGGTTGTAACTATAATCAGAATATGTTTAGATATGTTGCTTGAAGTATTCCAAAGTTCTTCTTAGCCCTTCCTTCCTATCTACTTTCGGTTCCCAGCCAAGTATCTGCTTTGCCTTGGTAATATCCGGCTTCCGTTGTTTCGGGTCGTCCTGAGGCAGAGGTTCGTAAACAATCTTCACATCATTGCCTACCAATGCTACCACTTCCTCTGCAAACTCCTTAAGGCTGATCTCTACCGGATTGCCAATGTTCACCGGCATATGATAGTCCGACAAAAGCAGGCGGTAAATGCCATCCACCAAATCGTCAACATAGCAGAACGAGCGCGTCTGCGACCCATCACCGAAAACAGTAACATCTTCTCCTCTCAAAGCCTGGCTCATAAACGTTGGAAGGGCACGACCGTCATCGAGCCTCATGCGCGGGCCATAAGTATTGAAAATACGGATGATGCGGGTTTCGACGCCATGGAAGTTATGGTAAGCCATGGTA
>DATJDP010000040.1:0-3430 GCA_035497355.1 Flavipsychrobacter sp. | reverse complement strand
TATTATGGAAAACCAGGTACTCATTTTAGACAAAGAAAGACTGAGCCGCAAGCTGCAGCGAATGGCTTATCAGATCTGGGAAAACAACAGCAATGAACAGCAACTATATTTCATAGGTATTGAAGGCTCCGGACTGATAGTGGCGGAGGAACTTGCACGGTTACTGAAAGAGATTAGCAAGATCACTGTGCAGGTGGTTAGCTTGAAAATGAATAAGAAGCATCCGATGAAGGAGGCAGCAGAACTCTCAGTCCATCTGAACAATAAAGCAGTGGTGCTGATAGATGATGTGGCGAACAGTGGAAAGACTCTTTTATATGCCCTGAAGCCAATCCTCGATTTTGAACCTAAAAAAGTGCTTGTAGCGGTGCTTGTAGACCGGAAGCATAAATCGTTTCCGATTACGCCCGATATAGTGGGCCACTCGATAGCCACTACGTTGCAGGAACATATTGAGGTGGTGTGTGAAGGAAAGAATATTACTGCCGTTTATCTTCAGTAATCACAAATCTTAGACAAAAAGTAAATAACATAACGAGCAATGATCACCTTGTGTATACACGGCGGTGCCGGCAATATTACCCCTGCAATGATGAACGCAGAACAGGAGGCAGCATACAAACGCGGACTGGAAGAGGCACGCAACAAAGGGTATAAGGTACTGACCGAAGGCGGCACGGCAATGGATGCCGTGACAGCGGCGATAGTAGAATTAGAGAATAACCCTCTGTTTAATGCAGGACGAGGCTCTGTTTTTACCAAAAAAGGATTGCATGAAATGGATGCTGCGGTGATGAACGGAAGCGATCTTGCAGCAGGGGCTGTAGCGGGCGTAAGGAACATTAAGAACCCGATCATGCTGGCAAGGGAAGTAATGCTGCACTCGGGCCATGTGATGCTTAGTGGAAAAGGGGCAGGGGAGTTTGCGATCAACCAGGGGCTTGAATTTGCACCGGATGATTACTTTTTCAATAAAGAACGTTACGATCAATGGATCGCTATACGTGACAGCGATTTTTATCAACTGGATCATAAGGCCGACAATCTGAAAGGCACAGCTCCTAATCCTGATCATAAATTCGGTACAGTAGGAGCAGTTGCGTGTGATGAGAACGGAAATATTGCCGGAGGTACATCCACAGGTGGCATGACCAACAAACGATTCGGAAGAATAGGCGACAGCCCTGTAATCGGTTCCGGCACCTATGCGAACAATAAGACCTGTGCTATCTCGTGCACTGGTCATGGTGAGTATTTCCTTCGTGCAGTAGTAGGGCATGATGTTTCCTGCCTTATGGAATACAAAGGGCTCTCTCTGGCTCAGGCTGCTGACATAGTTATAAAAGACAAGCTGAAAAGCATGGGAGGGGAAGGCGGGTTAATTGCTGTCGATGCCACAGGAAACCATCACTTCTCTTTCAATTCTGCCGGTATGTACCGCGCTATGCGTAATAGTGAGGGAAGGGAAGAGGTGGCGTTTTACGCATAATGGCAAATTATGAATTGTGAATTACGAATTAGCGAATGATGGTGCGTGTAAAATTTCTCCGCTCCATAAACCATAATTTATAATTCCACTTGTCCATTCAGACTTGTCCATTCACAATTAATAATTCACAATTAATAACCGCCTCCTTTCTACGGTTATCGTATAATTGTAAAAAGCAAATAAAAAAGTTTACTATGTCAAAGGCAAAAACTAACTTCGCCTTAAACTTTTATTTATCTCAAAAATTTTACTCCATGTTTCGTTTGTCTGCAGCAAAATCGGGTAAGCTCGCTGCGCTTCTTTGTGCCTGTGCTTTTATAGCTGCGGGCAGTTTCTTTATTCCAAAGCACCTCGGAGATACTAAATCAGGTGCTGAAGAGGAGAGAGATGAGCCACTTGAGGCGCTTAGGCAAGAGTTTCAGAAAACACGTGATCCGAAACTCAACACTGTGCCCAAAGAAAGACTGATGAAGGCCATCAATTACTATGCTGTGCAAACGGCTATGGCCTCCAAAATGAAGACTACGACGCCTTTTTCTTCCATTACATGGTCGGAAAGAGGTCCGAGTAACATAGGAGGGCGCACCAGGGCTATCTTGTTTGACAATAACGATGCAACACATAAAGCCGTTTTTGCTGCAAGCGTTGGCGGGGGCTTGTGGAAGTGTACAGATATTACTGCTGCTGTTCCTGCATGGGTTGTAGTAAACGATCAGTTTGCCAACCTAGCGATTACCAGTTTAGCACAGGATCCAGGCAACGCACAAACCATTTATTTCGGTACTGGTGAAGGATGGGGAAATGCAGATGGGATAAAGGGCAACGGCATCTGGAAGTCAACAAATGGCGGCACTACCTGGACTCAGCTCGCTGCAACTGCAAACAATAATGATTTTGCCTTTGTTCAGAAAATCATAGTAACAAGCACCGGCGCTGTGTATGTGGCCTGCAGAGGGGCATATTCCAATACGGGAGGACTGCAAAAATCTACTGACGGTGGTGCAACATGGACGCGCGTAATAGGCAGTGGATCCAATGATATGAATATTGCCGATATTGAAGAAGCTTCGAACGGCGACTTATATGCATCTACAGGAATCTTCACTACGGGTAAAATTCTAAAGTCGTCCTCTGCTACCTATGGTGCAAATGTGGGTAACAGCGGTAACTGGACGGATATTACTCCAACCGGAACCTGGCAAAGAATAGAGCTTGCTGTAGCACCTTCAAGCTCAAGCCAGATATATGCTGTTTGTCAGGGATCAGCCTATGAAGTAACAGGTATCTACTCCAGTACAAACGGAGGCAGCACCTGGACGAGCAAAACGATTCCTACGATTTACGATCAGGGCAGCAACTCTGTTTTTACGAGAGGCCAGTCATGGTATGACCTTACCTGCGCTGTGGACCCCAATACCAGCACTACTTTGTATGTTGGAGGTGTTGACATGCTTAAATCTACTAACAGTGGCAGTACCTGGACACAATTGACCTCATGGTCGCTATATGATGACGGTTCTTTCTGGCCAAATCCTTTCCCATGGTCCTTTTCCCAGAATGTGCATTCAGACATTCACACACTGATTTTCAAGCCCGGCGTTAGCGGCACTGCGCTTGTTGGTTGCGATGGAGGTCTTTTTTACTCATCGGATCTTACTAATGCGCTTGTTCTGCCAACCTGGGATAGCAAGAGCACGAACTATAATGTAACTCAATATTACGCGTGTGCAACACACCCGACCGATCCTAATATCTTCCTTGCAGGTGCGCAGGACAACGGCTCTCATCAATTTACTACAACCGGCATTAATACAGTAACAGAAGTAACGGGCGGTGATGGTGCGTTTTGCTTTATTGACAAGACGAATGGCAACAATATGATCACGTCTTACGTGCACAACAACTATTACTTTTCTAACAATGGGGGCTTCAATTTCTTTG
>DATJDP010000039.1:0-24768 GCA_035497355.1 Flavipsychrobacter sp. | reverse complement strand
TGCTAAAAATAAAAGATGGAAATGGCTATATCGATGCCAAACGTTATAGAAATAGAAGTTTCGAGGATAGCTCAGCCAAGGCTGAATATTTTTTACGGCTCTCTCAAATTCTGAAAACCACACTATGGCCCAATATCCTTTATCAACTTGTTCTCTTAAGTAATAAAAACCAGCTACAACAAATAAAAAGATTAATACGCTTGCGTAAAAACTTCTCTTCTTTACTAAATGGATTAATTTTCTGGCTAATAGAAGACAAACAAATATGGAGGGGATTGTTAAAAGGATAGCGGTAGATTTAGTGAAATAGCCCAATAAAAACAGCAGTAAAAAATAATACACTTCCTTGTTCGATAACTTACTGCTTTTTGAAACAGCGATAAGATGAAGGAAAATCGCGGTTGTGAAGAATACCAACATACCATCCAAATCGCCTGTTAGAAAAATGTGCGGACGCATAGCTCCCGTCGTCAGTAACGCCAATGAAGCAATTGCACCGGCGCCTGAATCGGAAAACAATTTTAGAGAATAGTAAAAGAACAGCATGCAGACGCCTATTAACGCAGCGTAGGTAGGAAAACGTACCGAAAACTCATTAATCCCGAAAATTTTATAAGAGGCCGACTGCAACCATAAAACTAATGGAGGTTTTGTATTGTGATGTTCAATTCTATCGTTCTTCGTATAAACAAAGTAGTTTTTATTCTTTACCATCTCAAGCGAGTTATTTGCATAAATCGCTTCATCCCATAGATAGATGCATCTTGAATAAGAAATCCTGATGAAGAAAATAATGAGAAGCATTACTACTCCCCATAGAAGCAGATTCTTATAGACCTTTATGCTGTTCTCAGGCATCTGCCATTAAAAATTTAAAAGTGCTGGTATTGATAAAGCCGGTAGTAGTTCTCTTGAATATTTGCTATGCTTTGCCAAATTAAATAAAAATAGCGGTGGGAAGCGGTAGCCTTGTCGGTGAAAGTGTCTCTTTGGAAGCTATGGACGGTGTAATAGAGATAAATGCTGAAAAAAAAGAGGATAAGACTTTCCAACAGCTTCTTTTCCGGCAATACTTGTTTCTCCATTAGCAAGAAGAGCACCGATTGCTGCCGCCATTACAATTCGATGATCATTATAACCGTTGATCGTGGCGGGATTAAGTTGTTGTCTTCCCTCGATTAACAGCGAATCATTTTCAATACTTACACTTACACCAAAACCGGCCAGCATATCGGCAATGCTTTTTTTGCGATCACTTTCTTTATACTTCAATCTGTGCAGCCCTTGCAGTCTGCTTGTTCCTGTGCAGCATGCCGCAAGTATGGCCACTATAGGAAATAGATCTGGCGCATCGGTAAGGTCAGCATTAAAGGCGCGGAGGTCAGCTTTTTTCACGCAGACCATATCTCTTTCAAATTGTATCACACAGCCCGCCCGCTCTAATATCTCAATGATCTTCTTATCTGCCTGAAGAGAATGTTGATCAAGATGCAAAGCACGAATGCTTCCATTGATTGCGGCCCCCACCAGCCAATAAGCAGCGCTGCTCCAATCCGCCTCAATCTGGATCGTTACTTCATCTTTTATAGTAAACTGTGCGGGGTCAATGATAAAACGGCAGTAGTTTTCATTGGTAATTTGCCTTCCAAACTGCGCAAGTACTTTTAATGTAAGATCGATATAGGGTTTGCTTTTTAATCCTTTTACTGTGACAACAATTGGTTCTTTGGCAACACTCGTTAGGGCAAATAAAACGCCCGTTAGAAACTGAGAGCTAATACTACCGTCTACTGTTATGCTTTTTCCTTGCAAAGGGCCTTTTACAGAAAAGGGAATAAAGCCATTGAAGGCCTTTAATGATACGTTCAACTGCGGAAGCACTTCCTTAAATGCATCCATAGGGCGCTGTAGCAAGCTTCCCTTCCCTTCGATTAATACTTCATCACCACACAAGGCTGCGATTGGTGTGAATAGCCTTGCAGATAAGCCGCTTTCATTGCAGTTTATATCCTTTATTGCGTTGACTCGTCCGGACGATTCAATAATGATCTGTTCTGAAGTCTGCTTAGTAATTTTTGCACCTAATTGCTGAATGATCTGCAGCGCTACTTTATCGTCTTCAGAACTGCCGGGATTATTAATGATCGTTTCCCCGTTGTGCAGCAATGCAGCGGCACACACTCTTTGCATTATGCTTTTCGAGGCTGGTACAGAGATATCACCTTTTAAAAATCCTGGTTTAATGATCGCCTGCATGTAGATATTCTATCAGCGTTTCTTCAATCAGATTAAATGAGATGGTTTCGATTCTGGCCTTCCCAATTGTTTCTAAAAGAATGAAATCAATTTTATCGTCATTCCTTTTTTTGTCCATCTGTATCAATTGCATCGTTGTCTGCGGATCGAAAGAAACTTCCGTTGGTAAATGATAACGTACTAACAGCTTTCTCAGCGTCTCGGTAACCTGCGGCTGAAGTGAGCAGATTTTTTCGGAGAGCCGACATGCTATGAGCATCCCAATGCTAACCGCGTAGCCATGTGGCATTTCCAATTGTTTTTCAACCGCATGGCCTACAGTATGGCCGAAGTTCAGCAACTTTCGAACGCCCCTCTCAGATTCGTCTTCCTGCACTGTTTTGTTTTTCCATGTCACCGATTTTTCAATTATCTGTTTCAACGCCGCCTGGTCAGTTTGATAAAAAGCAAGCGAATTCTCCAGAAGCGCTTCAAATAAGAAGCTATCAAAGATGCACCCATACTTGATCACCTCGGCAAATCCGTTGCTCCATTCCTGCTGGGGAAGGGTTTGCAGAAAATCTGTATCGAACAATATAAACTCCGGCTGACGAATAGTGCCCAGCATGTTTTTATGCAGGCCGAAGTTCACACCGTTCTTGCCGCCTATGGCTGCATCTACCATAGCCAATAGCGTTGTGGGGACAAAGCCAAAGGATATACCGCGCATATATATACTGGATGCAAAGCCTGCAATATCTGTTACTACACCACCGCCAATACCAACCAATACGGTGTTCCGATCCGCTTTCATCTGTATCAGTTGGTCGGTAATGTAGTTGACGCTTTTCATGTTTTTGTAAGCCTCTCCGGCGGGCAAAACGATCGTCTCGAACGGATCGAATAATGAACCATATAAAGTATGAACATTAGCATCCGTAACGGCAATAGTTCTTCTGCCATTGGTAATAACAGGTAAGGATTCAAGTTTCTTTTCAAAGAAATACTGTACTGTGCCTCCGGGAAAAGAAACGCTATAAGACATGACGCCTCAAATTTACGATTCGGTGGCTGGTATACTACTCTTTTTCAGTTCGGTACTTCGCAAAGTCATTTTTGCATGTACAAAAACTATTTTGAGCCATGCAGAAATAGTTTTGCCTTATGTAAAAGCCATTTTGTCTTATGCAAAAATGATTTTGTCTCATGCAAAACTGGTTTTGTCACATGCAAAAACTGTTTCGTCTCATACAAAAACCATTTTGTCTTATGCAAAAATCATTTTGTCTCATGTAGAACTGGTTTTGTCACATGCAAAAACCGTTTTGTCTCATACAAAAACCGTTTTGTCTTATGCAAAACTCATTTTTGGATATGCAAAAGAAAGATCAGGACATGCAAAAATGGTTTGGAAAGTGCCAAACTGACCACGATGATAGCCGTATCTATTATTTTTAAGGCCTATACACCTTCGCTTCTTCGTAACTTTGCACTTTTCATTTCATTATGAGTAGAAAAGGTAAGGTTTTGGTGGCAATGAGCGGTGGTATTGATAGTACCGTCAGCGCGCTTATGCTGCACAACCAGGGCTACGAAGTGGTAGGCATTACCATGAAGACGTGGGATTATGCACATTCAGGAGGCGGCAAGAAGGAAACCGGCTGCTGCAATCTCGATTCTTTCAATGATGCACGACAGGCTGCTGTGGATCACGGCTTTCCGCACTATGTGCTGGATATAAGGGAGGAGTTTGGCGATTTCGTTGTCGACAACTTCGTAGAGGAATATATTGCCGGGCGCACTCCCAATCCTTGTGTGCTTTGCAATACGCATATCAAATGGAAAGCGCTGCTGAAACGCGCTAATGCATTAGGTTGCGATTATATTGCTACCGGCCACTATGTGAAGGTGCGGGAGGAAAACAGCCGTTTTGTATTATCAAAAGCAAAAGACCTTACTAAAGATCAGAGCTATGTGCTTTGGGGCTTGGAACAGGATTGCCTTAGCAGGAGTATTTATCCTCTCGGCGACTATCTAAAAACGGAAGTTCGGCAGCTTGCCTACGATTTAGGGTACAAGGAGCTTTCTAAAAAGGCAGAAAGTTATGAGATTTGTTTTGTGCCCGATAATGATTACCGCGGCTTCCTGAAAAGGAGGATCCCCACCCTCGAACAAGAGGTTGACGGCGGTGATTTTGTACTAGCAGACGGCACAAAGGTGGGCAAGCATAAAGGCTATCCTTTCTATACCATTGGTCAGAGAAAGGGGCTTGATATTGCATTGGGAAAGCCTATGTTCGTAACAAAGATATTACCGGATACAAACACAGTAGTGCTTGGTGAAGCTCATGAACTGGAGCAAAGCGAAATGGTGATCCAGGGACTCAATATGGTGAAGTATACTACGATTCCCGATGGATTGGAAGCAGTGACGAAAATCCGGTATAAAGACCCCGGCATGGAAAGTACATTGTTCAATGACAATGGCAACATCCGCGTTCAGTTTCACCATGCGGTGAACAGCATAGCACCAGGACAATCAGCCGTAATCTATGAAGGTGACGACGTGATAGCCGGTGGCATCATTCAAAGAGGATTCTAGTTGGTTCCTTTTGTTAGAAGCGATTAAGAACGGTTGTGCATGTATCGATTGTGCCGCCCGCAGCTACCCGATAGCTGATGGTGATCTGGTTAGCTGAATAGCTGCCACTGCCGCTATAGGTCGCGTTATTAACTATCTGTGCAGGAATTGAGATTGTTTGCTGCACCGCGTCTACGTCCGCATTTATTTTCGTTATTGTATTGCCGGTCCATAGTCCTGTCAGTTGTATCTTATTAAACGATGTAGTGATGGTACTAACTTTTACGGTGTCGTTTATATTTCCCGAGGCAGTGCACGGTCCCGATTCCCGATAGTTGCCGACGAGTACTAAAGACGGATTGACGGGGTTGGGAACAACTTTGATCTGAAGGTCCAGCGACTTTTCCCGAGCGGTAGAGGAGGCTGTCAGGTGAATAGTATAAGTGCCGGTATCGGTGCCATGAGTAATCAGTCGCAGATTGGTGGCAAAAGTTGGTGTATCAATGTCTGCAGCAAAACCGGCAGTCATGGAAACGGGCAGATGTGTAACCATCAATACAGCCCTTTCCTTTTTCCCTGACAGATACTTTACGGTAAATGGGATATCGAGAGTGTCCGTTTGTTCTATAACAACAGATGAAGGAACTCCAGAAATAGAGAAGTCTAAAGCCGTTTGTGGTGCACTGCCAGTGTCCTTTTTACAAGAGAAAATCAACAATGGCATGAGTAGAAGGTAGAATATACGTTTCATTTCGTACTTGTTTTATTTTTCCGGCCAGGGTACAGCGTTGCCGAGCATTAAATTTAGAAGATTTCGACCGCATTTAAGAAGGGTATAGCTTTTTGTCTTTCGCAATTTGGACTGATGGCCTCTATATCAGTCACTTATTTCGCATTAATTTCCAGCCATTAATCCGGAAGCGTCCTGAATAGTTCCAACCCCATGAGCCCTGATTGAAATCTTAGTTCCATACATTTTTTTTGATTGTTTGGGGATAAATCGTATTTTAATGGTGACAAAACATTGAAAGTAAGGTCTTTCTATTTTTTTAACCTAAAAAACACTGATTTATGCGAATGAAATATGATGCGCGCCAGGAGCATAGAAAAGATTACTGGCTGGCTGTTTCGAGCAGCTTACTGATGCTTGCTACCATAATAGGAAGCTTGTACGAAATGCTCAAATGAAACCGGTTTACCGCCGTTTTTTATTATTAATAAAAACCTCATTCTTAACTTAGTTTTAGATAAATAGAAAATACTTTTTATTCTACTTTATCATTATCTTCGTTTCCCTTGCAAATTTTCTGAACGGCCAGGCACTTATGAGTGGAGAGTAATGCAAGCCTAAGTTGTGCCTATGAAAGACAAATTACCTATCCTGATTGTGGAAGACCAGCTTGAGGAGCAGGACAAAATCAGTATGTCACTGAGTTTTCTGAAAATCGATAATCCTTTAATATTCACGGTCAATCACAAAACCACCTTCGCGTATCTCGACAGTTTGCCTGAAACAATCCTTCGGAGTAAAAGATTGCCAGGATTAATCATTCTCGATTACTACCTGAAAGGTGAAGCTGCGTTTAATATCTTGAAAGATATAAAGAACCATCCCGTTTACCGGCAGGTGCCTGTAATAGTTTTTTCCACTTCAAATGCCGTTGCAGACCTTAATGCCTGTTACTCTATAGGCTGTAATGGCTATTTTCAAAAGCCTGAATGCCAGGAAGGGTACCAAAAAATACTCGAGATCGTTTGCAATTTCTGGTTTAAAGAAGTGGAGCTTCCTTACGCTGAACAGCGCAACCGCAGAAACTATTATAAGACTTTCGAGGGATAAGTTACTATAACATTTAGAGTGTTTTATCTGTTAGCGTTCCTGACTGGTGCGGTATTTATATACTCATCAGAAAAGGATGACTATGCAAAAAAGAACTATTTTGTTTGCTCTGGTATTGAGCATAAGTTTAGGTGCATGTAATAACGATGCAGGTAGCAACGGCGACACTACTGATAGTACGTCGGAAAGTACTACCCTAAACGCAGATATGAACAGCAACACAGAAAACCAGGGTCAATATGTAGACCTGAATACAGGAAGATCAGTAAAAAGGGATAATGCGACTGGCAGATATGTAGACGACGCAGGAAATCCCGTTGATTTTTATGTGGACGTTAATTCAAAAGACACATTCTATGGCGAAACCGGAAAGAACGTAAACAATGCCGTCATTTATACTAACGGCGAGTGGCAGCTGGACGATACCAAAATAAAGGTAGACGGGGATGAAATCAAGATGAAGAGCGGAGATACAAAAGTGAAAATGGAAAATGATGAGTATAAGAGAAAAACTGACGACTCGAAGCTAAAAGCAGACGAGAATGAAGTAAAGACGAAATAAAGGAAAATAAGGTTGCAATAGAAGGCTTTGAATCGCATTCAAAGCCTTCTCCTTTTTTTACATAAAGCGATAGTCTAAAACTATTTGCAGTATAGATGTATGTACATACATTTGTGCATCAAAACAAAAAAGCAATGAGAAAAATTTTAATGGTAGCGGCAATGGCTCTGGCGACATTCGCAACAAACGCACAGGAAACCAGGAAGAACGCAACCAACTGGCAGCTCGATAAATCCCACTCAGGGGTAAAGTTTACGGTGGAACACCTTGTTATTTCGGAGGTGGAGGGAAGCTTTAAGATATTCAACGGTACGCTTGCCAGTCCTTCACCCGATTTCACTAATTCAAAGATCGACTTCGCTGTTGATGTAAACAGCATCAATACAGATGATGAAAAGAGAGATGCACATCTGAAAAGCGATGATTTCTTCAACGCGGAGAAATTCCCGGCAATGAAGTTTACCAGTACTTCTTTCCGAAAAATAAAAGGAAATGCTTATGTGCTTGAGGGCAACCTTACGATAAGGGACGTTACAAAGAAAGTGCGGTTTGCCGTAATGTACGGCGGCACTGTTAAGGACCCGTGGGGAAATACAAAGGCAGGCTTTAAAGCTTCCACAACAATAAATAGAAAGGATTACGGATTGAAATGGGGGGCTCTTACCGAAACAGGTAGTGCAGTGGTTGGTGATGAAGTAAAAATGCTGATAAATGTAGAGTTCGCACAGGCAAAAGGTTAGACAGATCGGAAGAGTGACAATAGCAAAAGGGGCTGTATCAAACGTACGATACAGTCCTTTTATGTTTTAGTATGATCCGCTTGGTCATGTCCGTTAGCCGTGTTCTGTAGCAGTAAGGCCAGTGAAAGCGCTTTTAATTTTGATACAGCGTCTTTGTTTCTTTATCATTGCAGCAAATGATAGAGATAAGAGA
Source organism: Flavipsychrobacter sp. (assembly GCA_035497355.1). Taxonomy (GTDB): domain Bacteria; phylum Bacteroidota; class Bacteroidia; order Chitinophagales; family Chitinophagaceae; genus JAFIGV01. The sequence continues at coordinate 16,618 of DATJDP010000039.1, read as the reverse complement.
AGCGACAGTTGCAGATGCTCCTGCCATTCAATTGCTGGCAGAGGCCATCTGGTATCCTACCTATAGTCCTATTTTATCTCAGGATCAAATTAGGTTTATGCTCGATTATATCTACGACATAGAAATAGTATCGAGACAAATAAAGCAGGGCGTACAAACATATCTTTTATTGCTCGAAAACGGGCAGGCCATTGGCTTTGCCTCCTATTCGCCAAGGCCGGAAGCCCCTCAGGTATATAAGCTCCATAAGCTTTACTGTTTAACGCAGACAAAGGGGCGAGGCTTTGGAAAGGCACTTTTGCAGGAAGTGGAGAATAGAATATTGGCAAGCGGCAAACGCATCTTAGAACTCAATGTAAACCGGCTCAACCCCGCCAAAGGCTTCTACGATAAAAATGGTTTTCGCGTCGTCTCCGAAGAAGATATTCCGATCGGTGAATATTGGATGAACGACTATGTGATGAGAAAACAATTGTAGCGCAGGGCTTAACAGACATTTAAATAAAAGCTTCCCTCTATGCGGTAGTTTTTGTTTATTTTTGCGACTTGCTTTTTTCACACCCATGTCATTACCGCCACTACTAAAGCATGTTTACAACCACGGCACAGAAGAAGTAATACGCAGAGGCAAGAAGATATTTCATACCGCCGGCGTACAGCTTCTTGATGTAGATCACCTGCTCGAGCAGGTGAGGTTCCGCGTGCGGAATGATCTGTACCAAAACTACTATACCGTTACTATCTCCAAATATTTGCATCCCAAAGATCTCTCAGTAAGATGCCAGTGTCCCTATAATTTGGGTGAAATATGCAGGCATGAAGTTGCCGCGCTTTTTCAGCTAAACGACATTCTGCAATCAGGCTTTTTTGAAAATTCCGATATCGCCTACGACCAGAAACATACGGTCGTTCGTATGCGGCAGGTGAACCATCAATTGCTGCTGGTGTTTGCATCGCCAGCTATAATGGAAAAAGCTGAAGCGATTGCTAAAGACCGCAAGGTTATCATTGTGTCAAGCAAAAATGATACGATAGAAGCGGAAGTGCCGGACGAGGAACTTACCTACAAAGTGGTATTGCGACAAAATGAAGAACGGTATTTCGACACCTCCTGTGGCTGCGACGAAAAAAGCCATCCGCTGTGCGTTCATAAAGCTGCTGTCTTTTTGCAGGTGCTGCAAACCTATGGTGCATCTTTCTTTCAGACCATGCGCAACTGGGATGAGCAAAAAAACAAATTGCTTAGCCTCTACGGTTATTCTCTTAACGACGACCTTACCAATAAGTTCACCTTTACATACGAAAATGGCAAACCGTTTCTTCGGGTACTTGATCCATCAATAAAGAAAGTAGAAGTAAAGCCTGCCCCAGCTGTGATCAAAACAATCGCAGAACCGGTACCAGAGCAACGGCTTGGAATAGTTGTAGATCCGAGTGCTAGCTGGTATCCGTTTGTGCGCTTTACTCTTGTTTCAGGCGACACGAATGAACGAGAAGACACATTTGTAGACGGTATAGAGAAGCTGGAACTGGCGCAATACGTCAATCCTACATTCTACAAACAGGAAGACAGAGAACTGATCCCGATCATCCGAAAGTTCTTGCCAGAGGAGATCATGAAGTACATGAAGAAAAATCTTCCTTTTGGTGATTTCCTGGGTGATTATGCAGAAGTATTGAAAGATACGCCTGCCGAGGAAGTGCGGGAGCAGGTATGGGAGTTCATTCTTCCTAAATATAAAAAATTACTGGAGCGTTTTACAGAATATCCACTATGTTTTTTATTGCCGAAGGGAAAAAAGCTGTCTTCAAAAGAGCTTGAGCCGGTTATCTTTTCTGAGAAAATAGTTCGTCCCCAGATACTTGTAAGGAAGGAAACCGATTTTTACTCCCTTAACCTTGAATGGATGGTAGGCAGTACTGTCATTCCTTTTGACAAGGGGCAGTTGTTGAATTCTGGTTTAATACTATACGAAGGATATCTCCATGCAATGGCAGCGCTGCAGGAAATACAACTAACCGAGCGCTTTTTGCCGGATGGAAAACTGGAGATCCCTGCTACAGAATGGTCTGACTTCCTGGAACATGAGGTGATGGAATGGAGCCAGGTAGTACATGTACATTTTGCTGATGAACTGGTAGAACGTGTGGAAAACATAAAACCAACATACCAGCTTTATCTGCAGGAGCGCGAGCAAATGCTCATTCTCCAGCCTGCGTTCTCCTACAATGATGCCAATATTAAGTGGGGCTTCTTCGGAAACGTTATTAAGCCCCAAGACGGTGTAGTAAAGGTTATTCACCGTAATGAAGAGGCAGAAGAAAAGTTCATCAATCACCTTCGCATGATGCATAGCGATATGCAGCAGCATGCGAAAGACCATTTTTTATATCTTCCTGCCAATGCTGTACTGGCCAACAACTGGTTCTTTCGTTTCACGGATGAAATGAAAGAATGGAAAGTGGAACTTTTCGGCTTCGAAGGATTGAAAAGCCTGCGCATCAATACTCACAAGCCGGAGACAAAAGTACTGGTGAGTAGCGGTATTGATTGGTTTGATGCTTCGGTAGATGTTGTGTTTGGCGATCAGACGGTTACTATTACCGAAGTAAAAAAGGCATTAGCACAAAAACTGAATTATGTAAAGCTAAGCGACGGCTCCCTTGGTTTGCTGCCGGAAGAATGGCTTAAAAAATATTCCCTGCTGATAAAAATGGGGGAAGCGAAGAACGGAAAACTTCGCCTGAAGAAATACCATTTCAGCGCGCTTGATGAATTGCTTGCAGATGTAGATGAAGAAGCGCTGCAACTTGAACTGGAAGAAAAGAAGGAACGTCTGACGGAGATTATTACCAACGACTATTCTGTCCTTGCGCCGCCGCCGGAATTGACAGCAACATTAAGACCGTATCAGCAGGCAGGGTTTCAATGGCTCACATTCCTGAACGAGGCAGGGTGGGGTGGTATTCTGGCTGATGACATGGGACTTGGTAAGACAGTGCAGACGCTCGCTTACCTACAATATTATAAGAATCAAAATGAAGACGCCCGTTTTCTCGTAGTATGTCCTACCACCCTGATGTACAACTGGGAAAATGAGATTAAGAAGTTTACCCCAAACATGACCCATTTTATTCATCATGGGCCCAAGCGCACAGCATCGGCGAAGACATTCAATAGTTACGACATCATTATCACTACGTATGGCACCATGCGAAGTGACATCAAGATGTTTAACAACTTCCAGTTCGATTACGCCGTTCTTGATGAGTCGCAAGCTATTAAGAACCCGCAGTCACAGGTCGCAAAGGCATCCCTCTTACTCAATGCGAAACATCGGTTGGCACTAAGCGGTACACCTGTGCAGAACAATACTTTCGATCTCTATGCGCAGATGAATTTTCTGAATCCAGGGTTACTGGGGAGCCGCGAGTTCTTTATGAATGAATTCGCAACACCGATCGATAAGTTTCAGGAGGATGAAGTGAAGCAACAGTTGAGGAAACTGACTTATCCTTTTATGCTGCGACGTACTAAAGAACAGGTGGCAAAGGACCTTCCGGAAAAGACGGAAACAATACTTTTCTGTGAGATGCGCAAAGAGCAAAGGAAGATTTACGATGCTTACCGCAACAGTTACAAAGACCGCATACTGGGAATGATTGATGAACGTGGAATCGAACGTTCGCAAATGCACATATTACAGGGGTTGACAAAACTTCGGCAGATCTGCGATTCCCCTGCTATCCTTAATGAAGAGGAGAAGTTTGAGAATCATTCTATAAAGCTTGATGAACTGGTGAGGGAGATAACAGAGAACGTCGGTAATCACAAAGCGCTGATATTTTCGCAGTTCCTCGGAATGCTTGCCCTGATCCGAAAGGAACTGGAGCGGATGAAGATACCTTATGCCTATTTTGACGGTTCTACCTCTACTGGTGACCGTGAAAAGGCAGTTCAGAAGTTCCAAAACAATGAAGACTGTCGGGTATTTCTGATTTCTCTAAAGGCTGGTGGTATAGGTTTGAACCTTACTGCGGCAGACTATGTCTACATCGTAGATCCATGGTGGAATCCTGCAGTGGAGCAACAGGCTATAGACCGGACACACCGTATCGGCCAAACGAAAAATATATTTGCATATCGTCTTATCTGTAAGGAAACGATTGAAGAAAAGATGCTCATACTACAGGAAAGAAAACGGGCGCTTGCCAGCGAACTTGTAGGTGATGATAGCGCCTTCCTAAAGCGGCTGACAAGAGATGATATTGCCTACCTGCTTAGCTAGCTGGCGATTAGAATTAGTTTCATTTACTATTTCCTCATTTGTAAGCCGTATAGAGCGTCGTGATTCCGAAAGTGAGGGGTCTTGCCTTTGCCTCCTTAAATCCACAGTCTTTCAATATCTCACAAAACCTTTTTCCTTCGGGAAAGGCCCTTACAGACTCAGGGAGGTAAGTGTAGGCGCTGCTATGCTTTGAAACGATCTTTCCGAGCGCCGGCAGTATAAAACGAAAATAAAACTGGTAGAGTTGCTTTACAGGAAACTGTTTCGGATGGGAAAACTCAAGGATCACCACTTTGCCACCTGTACGCAGCACACGGTTCATTTCTTTTAGCCCTGTTTCAAGATTTTCGAAGTTGCGGGCTCCGTAGGCACAGGTTACAGCATCAAAAGAACTGTTGTCAAAAGGCAGGGCTTCACTGTCTCCATTCCTCAAACTGATGATCTGCTCCAGGTTTTTCTCCTTGATCTTCTTTCTGCCTACTTCCAGCATCTGATCTGCTATGTCAACCCCTATTATTTCTTTTGGTTTAGTCTCCACGGCTGCAATCGCCAGATCTCCTGTGCCTGTTGCCACATCCAGTATCCTTTGTGGCACTATAGCGGCCACTTCTTTTATTGCTTTTTTCCTCCAGCCTTTATCAATCCCCAGCGAAAGAAAATGGTTTAGAAAGTCGTATTTGCCTGCTATGTCGTTAAACATATCGGCAACTTGTGCTTTCTTATTTAAACTGGAAGAAGCATCCGGCAGGACCTTGGCAGCATCGTTTGATTGCATGGCTGCAAAAGTAAGAAAGCCAAAGGAGAGAGAATGGAGGAAGGTTTTTTCTAATTTTCCCTCTACATTTGGCAGCTACCAACCACTAACTGCGAACTTAGCCTTTCCTTAGTTGAACAGCTTGCCGAAAATGGAAATAACTACAGCAAAATATTTGATCTCGAGTCCAAAAGTAGAGGGATGCCCTGCGCCAACACTACCAGAATATGCATTTATTGGTCGTTCCAATGTTGGAAAGTCTTCATTGATCAATATGCTGACCAGGAATGCAAAATTAGCGAAGACATCAGGAAGTCCGGGTAAAACCCAAATGATTAACCACTTTGAGGTCGGCTATACGTCTGCCGCGTCAGGTCTGCCGGGAAAGGGTGAAGAATCGTTCTATATAGTCGATCTTCCGGGCTACGGTTATGCAAAAGTATCGCAGAAGCAGCGTGCTCAGTGGGAGAAAATGATTGAAAGCTACCTGAGAACACGTGAGAACCTTATGACAGTGTTTGTACTTGTTGACAGCAGACATGAACCGCAAAACCTCGATTTGCAGTTTTTACGAAAGCTAGGAGAGTGGCAGGTGCCGTTCAACGTTATTTTTACAAAGGCGGACAAAAGTTCTCAAAAGGACGCTCATAAAAATGCAAGAAGCTTCGTTGACGCTATGAAGCAGGAATGGGAGTTCATTCCGCGAAACTTTATGACCAGTGCAGTGAAATTTACCGGACGAAAAGAAATTTTAAATTATATTGAGGAGTTGAATCAGGAATTCAAAAACGAACAAACATAATTCCGTTTTACTACGTCATTAAATAAAAGGATTTGCATGAACAACAACTCCCGCCCCCTTCTGTTTGCAGTGTTGTCCGTCGTTATTATTGTCCTCTTTCTCAATTTTGGTTATTACAAGCAGTGGTTTGATACCCGCGTGGTGAGAGGCGTTTCAGACTTCAGCGATCAGCTTTCATATATGGATCCACAAGAGAGGCGTGTTATTCGCTGGGGGACTTCGTACATCATTAGCTTTAACATAGCGAAATCTCTTCAGGATCGGCATATGGACACTAATGCACTTATCCTTATGCCGCCGGTAGAATATATGAGGAAGGTGAAATTTAACTTCACACCTCCGGAACCGGCAGTATTCTATTATTACACAGGTATGCATAGCATAGAAGCCACGAGGAAGGATGCTGAAAAGGCCAATTTCGCTATCGTCTATCTTGATAACGATCTTCAGTTGGTGCAATTGAACGATTCAAATAGAACAAAGGTATTATCGGAGTTTCGTCAATATAAATATTACTAATGGCTATCGCAGGTTTTATTTTTCTCATTGCCGCCCATTATTTGTGTGGCGCTGGTTTACTGGCATTGTTTGCGATAAAGCTGCCTTCGGTAAAGCATAACGCTCTCGCTATAATAGCAGGGATAGTCGTTGTTTCTTTTGTGCCATTCTTACTGCAGTTGGGCTATGTGCCAATTACTCTCACCTCCGTAGCTGCGGGGATTGTGGTTCTTTGCCTGCTCCTAAATATTACGAGAATTAAGAACTTTAACCTTGCTGCCCTTAGGGACATCCGGCTTTTGCCGCGCTTCAAATCTTATGAAGTCCCTTTCCTGATCATATTTGCATTCATTCTCTTCTCCAGTATCTGGCGATCTTTCTATTTTCCCCCTAATGCAAGAGATATGCTGAGCGGCCCTGAGGTAATAGCAGAATACACAGTGAAGGAGCATACAATGCTCAATTCTGTGTTGTCTGTAAACCTTGAATCCACCAATAACCATCTGAAGCCTCCCTTTGTAAGTGGCTTACAGATCGTTTATAAATTTTTTGGCTTTGAGTTCGGACAGGTTTGGGTAGGTATTTTAGCCATTGCTTTTTGTGTGTTTTTATATCAATCGTTGCGGGAACGGGTTCATCCGGTTCTGGCCGGAACCCTGACGTTGTTATTTCTAGCCATTCCCGAAGTATATGCATACACCTATATCATGCTGTTCGACTATAGCAACATGGTTTTGTTTTTCATTGGGGTTTACTTTTTATTCGAATATTTCAAATCAGGGAGGCGAAACGAATTCTACTTCGCTTCAGTGATGTTGGCATTTTCTGTCTTTGTGCGGCTGGAAACCTTAGTGCTGGTTGGGATGTTGCTGCCGGCATTCTGGCTGTACGCCGTCAGGAAGAAGGTATCACTTAAGCATGTAGCCCTTCAATCCATCGTAATGGTCGGTGCAGGCTTCATTCTTTATTTTCTGTGGTTGAATGTGTATGTGAAGCATTATATGCCTGGAAACTTGTCAGTGGTTGCAAAAGACGTCAACCACAATCTTTCCGATCTGTCGCCTTTATTTACACGCTTTAGTGACATGAACGGACAATTGCTCTTTGGAAAATATGCAACCGCCTTGTGGGCTTATTTCATCAATATCTTTCTCGCTGTTTTCATACTCGATCTTATCATTTCGAGAAAGATCAGCAAAGAATCGCGCAACTGGCTCTATGCTGTGGCCGTGGTTTATTTCGGATTGCCGTTTTTGGGATATTTGCTTCCATTGATGGACCTGATGAACACTACGAAGCGTGGGTTATTTAAGTTGATGCCTTTCCTTGTTCTTATTATGGCAAATACGGGCTTGTTGCAAAGACTTTCTGCAAAGATGTATAGCTGGGAGACAGCACCGGATAGTCAACCTGCCAATAAAGCGAGGACGGTAAAACAACCAGTAAAGAGCAGAGGTAAAGCAAAAGCTACACGGTAGGGCTTAGTGTGTCTTTGTATAAGGCAGCATTTCATTCAGATAATTTCTTTCATTGCTAAGGCGTGGCACCTTGTGTTGCCCACCAAGTTTCCCTTTGTCTTTCAGCCAGTGCTTGAAGCCGTCTTTGGGCATTACATGAACAATCGGCATTCTAAGTGCAATGTCTTTGTGGCGTTTGGCTTCATAATCGGAGTTGATCTGCTGTAAGGAAAGGTCTAAAATGCTGACAAATCTTTCCAGCGGAACAGGCAGCTTCTCAAACTCAATAATCCACTCATGTGCGCCGTTCTCATTACCTGTCATATAAACGGGGGCTGCGGTATAATCGTTTACTATTGCGCCCGTTTGCCTGCAGGCTTCTGCGATTGCCTGATCAGAATTGTCAACAATTACCTCCTCGCCAAAAGCATTGATAAAATGCTTTAACCGTCCTGACACTTTAATACGGTAAGGATTTAAAGAAGTAAACTGTACAGTATCTCCCAGTGCATATCTCCACAGTCCGCAGTTGGTACTAATAATAAGTGCGTAGTTTTTGTTCAGTTCCACTTCCTTCAGAGAAAGTGTTCTTGCGTCCTCCTTTCCATATTCCTCCATAGGCATGAACTCATAATAGATGCCATGGTTCAGCAGGAGCAGCATCCCCTCATTACTAAGATCGTCCTGCACTGCAAAAAAACCTTCAGACGCGTTGTATGTTTCCTGGTAATGAATATCTCCTTTTGGAAAAAAAGACCGGAACTGCTCTCTGTAGGGCTTAAAGCTCACGCCACCATGAATGTAGAGTTCCAGATCAGGCCAGATATCATGAAGATCATTAGTGCCTGCTATTTCAAAAAGCCTTCTAATCAGTACGATTGTCCACGTAGGAACACCGGCTATATATGTCACATTCTCATGAATGGTGGTGTGTGCCATCATTTCGATCTTTTGCTCCCATTCATTCATCAATGCAATGGAAAGATCAGGTGTGCGTACCAAATGACCGGCAAGCGGCATGTTTTGAAGCATCACTGCTGAAAGATCGCCATAGAATGACTCTGCGTTGAGCTGATTCACCTGGTGGCTGCCGCCGATAACAAGGCACTTGCCACTTAAGAAACCTGACTGTGGAAACTGGCGTAGATACAGGGCCAGGGTGTCTTTCCCTGCCTTAAAGTGGTTGTCATCCAGAGACTCTTTGCTAATGGGAATGAACTTGCTCTTATCGCTCGTAGTGCCGCTCGACTTGGCAAACCAGCTAATGGGTGAGGGCCAGAGGATATTTTGTTCTCCTTCCAGAATGCGCTGAATAAACGGCTTCAGGCTGTCGTAGTCATTGATAGGAACATTCTTCTTGAAATCTGCAATATTATTGAAATGCTGGAAGTCGTATTGCTTACCATACTCGGTGTACTGGGCAGAGCTGATAAGGTCGTTAAAAACCTGTTGTTGGGTATCAATTGGGTTTAAGACAAAGTTATCTATTGCGCTTTGGCGCAACTTCATAAATCCTTTTAATGCCGGGCTGATGATGCTCATAAAAATTGGTAAAATGCAACTTTCCTATTCTGAATATAGTATTTTCCCGTCTATTCGCCTACTGCACTTTATATTCTTTTCTTTTCAGCACAAAATGCTTTCCAAGATACACTTTTCTTACTTGTTCGTCAGCAGCCAGTTCTTCTGCTGTGCCAGATTTGAGAATCTTTCCCTCAAAGAGTAGATAGGCACGGTCGGTAATGGAAAGGGTTTCCTGCACATTATGATCGGTTATGAGGATGCCTATGTTCTTAAATCTCAGTCGCGCAACGATAGTTTGAATGTCTTCTACGGCTATGGGGTCAATGCCGGCAAATGGTTCGTCTAATAAGATAAACTTAGGATCTACAGCGAGGGCGCGCGCAATTTCCGTTCTCCTTCTTTCACCACCACTCAGCACATCACCAGGGCTTTTGCGTACATGTGTCAACCGGAACTCTTCGAGCAGAGATTCCAGTTTCACCTTTTGTTCTGCCTTTGTCAGCTTTGTCATCTCCAGAACAGCGGCAATATTATCCTCCACCGATAGCTTGCGAAAAACGGAAGCTTCCTGAGGAAGATAGCCAATGCCCATCTTTGCACGCTTATACATAGGCAATGAGGTAATATTGAGATCATCAAGAAACACCTCTCCTTCGTCCGGTTTCACCAATCCTACCACCATATAGAAAGAAGTCGTTTTCCCGGCACCGTTCGGACCTAACAGCCCTACTATTTCCCCCTGGTTCACTTCAAAGGAGACATGGTTCACTACTGTTCGTGAGCGGTATTTTTTGATCAGACCCTGCGTATAGATTCTCAACGGTTGCGCTTTTGCCTCCAAAAATAGGAAACCCTTTTCATTGGCTGCTTTTATTAGCTTTAATCGCTTATTTATCTTCAACTATTCTATTTTTGCCGTCTCTCTGTTTATGAAGGTCACACAACACATTACTGAAGCGAAGGAACCCATTATTTCCTTTGAAATACTACCACCTACGAAAGGGAAAAGTATTGAATCTATTTATCAGAACCTTGATTCTTTAATGGAATTCAAGCCCTGTTTCATCAACGTAACCTATCACCGTGCGGAGCAGGTTTATAAAAAAAGAGCAGACGGCAGCTTTGAACGTGTGGAAATACGTAAGCGTCCGGGCACTGTTGGTATCTGCGCTGCTTTGATGAATAAGTATAAGGTAGAGGCGATACCGCACCTTATTTGTGGCGGCTTTAGCAAGGAGGAAACAGAGAATGCTCTTATAGACCTTCATTTTCTGGGCATAAAGAATGTACTTGCCCTTCGCGGCGATGCTGCAGCAAATGAAAAGTTTTTTACACCGCATCCTCACGGACACCGCTATGCGGAGGACCTCGTAAAGCAGGTAATTGAGTTGAATAACGGGCATTACCTCGAAGAAGATATAATGGATGGCGTGAAGACGGACTTCTGTATCGGCGTAGCAGGCTATCCTGAGAAGCACTATGAAGCGCCGAACACGGATACGGATATCTATTATCTAAAAAGAAAGATCGACCTCGGCGCCGACTATGTAACTACTCAGATGTTTTTCAACAACGAGCATTTTTACAATTATGTGAAGCGTTGTAAAGAGCATCAGGTGAATGTGCCTGTCATTCCCGGGCTCAAGCCACTTACCAGCAAGCGACAGCTAAGCATGATCCCTTCCATCTTCAATGTAGAAGTGCCTGTTGACCTGTATAACGAAATGATGAAGGCCAAAACCGAGGCAGACTGCGAAAAGGTAGGAGAGGAGTGGCTGCTTGCTCAGTGTCGCGACTTGCTGAAGAACAATGTGCCGGTGCTTCATTTCTATACTCTTGGCAAGCCACAGGTAGTGTACAACGTGCTAAAGCAGTTGTTCTGATCGTCCTTTTGAAAACTTTCTCATCCGCGGCGCTGTAACGGTGCTGTATAAAAAGTAAAAGACCGGCATTTGCCGGTCTTTTACTTTGAAATTAAATTAGAAATGTCTGTTCATTCTGTTACCGTGATGGTGACGATGCCTGTTGTATCTTTCATAGTAAGCCATTCGATGATGTCGATGACCTCTTCTGCTTTCCATGCGCTCATGACGATGTGAAGACTGGTTGTTGCCATACTTGCGATCGTTATCGTGGTGCTGATACCTTTCACCTGATCTGTTGTTATTGTCGTTTTGCCCGTAGCGCTTCTCGTGCTGTCCTCTTTGCTGTGCGCTGGCATTAGCTGAAAAACCGAAGCTAAGTGCGGAGAATAGTACCGCTGCTATCAACATTTTTACTTTCATAATTCTCGTTGTTTTGATGCTACTAAGCCAATTTCCGCTCCTGATTTTGAGAAGGAAGTGTTAATGTGGAAGACTGAGTGAAGGAGGGAAGAACTGGTGGAGTGAAGAAGGGACGGGTTAGTGATGGAATGAGGACGTGGCGGCCGGGTAGAATGCAGTGACACAATGCCTCCGCTATTTCATCCCTTCACCACTTCTTCACTCTTTCACTTCACCACTTCATCACTTCTTCGCCGTCTTTTCTGCTGGCGTAGGCTCCTGCTTCCATGAGTTGTCATAAGGTTGAAAGATGCCAGAGAGTAGTACGTCTTCCGCGGAAGTCTTACCATCCATGTAATCCGCCAGTACCTTAAATGCTTTTGGCTTTTCTTCTTTGAGAATGAGTAATGTGGCATTAGCGCCAGCCTTAACAGCAATGGGCACACCTCCTCCCAGCTCCGCCCAATGGCCACCCAGCAGAAGGTGCTTAATGGGAGTCTGGTAATGGGCTATTTTCCCCTGCATATTCTGCCTTCCTGGTTTTGCGCCCATCATAGTTCCGTTCTTATTGCCAGTATAGCGCCAGTGAGTGACGGGCGTTGCCACATCATAGAACAAGATATGCTCGCGCAACCCCGGTGCTATCCTTTCTTCCACGCGCTGGATCAATGCTTCTGCCGTTTCCTGTTTTAGTTTTTTGTAACCTTCATTGCGCACATAGTTTCCGTTTTCGTCTTTTCCCGTCAGCCAGTTCTCTTTGAAGTTCATATAGGCCGGCATGAACAGTGTAAGTGTGCCGCAGCCCTCAGGCGCAAGAGATTTGTCGCGGAGAGAAGGCGCAAGAATAGATATCTCACTTTTCCATGGGTCGCCGCTTGTATGATCTTCCCGCGCAACCTTCTCACTGGAGATATGTATCAGTTCTTCGTTGAAACCCAGATCTTCAGTAGGACAATCAAGTGCGATAGCCACTGTTACCGAGGAGCTATAGAGTTCTGCATTCTGTAGTTTCTTTCTGAACTTTTCGGTGATCACATTATGCGGCAGCATCTTGTCATAAAGCGTTTCCACATCGCAGGCAGCCACCACATATTTACTATGCACCACATAGTCTGCGCCCCGATGATGAAACTTTACGCCCACTGCTTTGTCGCCATCGAGCAGGATATTTTGCACCTCGCATTTAAAAAACACATCATTACGGTAATAGCTGATGATATATTCCATCCACTCAGGTATTACCTGTCCGCCGCCTTTCGGCGGACTCTGATAGTCGCCGTAGTAAGCCCAGCCAATAGGGACCAGGCACGAAAGCAGCTCCGTATCTGCACTGAATATCTTATGCAGCCGCTCGTCTTTAAAGTATCTGTTGAGTCCCTTCTTAATGCCCTTCTCTCCGGTACAGCCCAGATGCGGAATAAAGGCCATCCCGAACTTCATCAGGTTCAGTTTGTTCTTCATCCTTTCAGGGAAGCTCATTGTCTCCTCTGTTCTAAAGATGTGGCTAAAGTTGGCAAAGGCATGCCCCAGCTTTTTTGCATCGCGAAAGAAACGCTCTATGCCTTCCTTTTCGTGGGGGAACTCTCGCTGCCATTGTTCTTTCAGATCATCGGGCTTGTTGGTAAGAAGGTAGTCGTAACTCTCGCCTTTGTAACGGCGAATGCGCTGCTGCGGCACAGCATTGGGGTGATCGCTGCCCAGAATATCGAAGATGCGTGCAGCCATACCGCCGGGCATACATTGGTTGAGCCAATGGATAGCCGTATCGAAGCGAAAATGTTTTCTCCGGAAGCCTGCAAGGTAGCCCCCTGCATGCGGCTCTTTTTCCAGCACACAAACTGAGAAGCCCGCTTTGCTAAGCAAAGACGCAGTAGTAAGGCCACCTACCCCGGCGCCTATAATCACTACATCATACGCCGGTTTTAACTCAAGCTTTTGCATAAAGGAATGAAAAAAGAGTATGCAAGATAGGCTCTGGCCGCGGTTTATTGGGTTAATTCTTTATGTCTGAGCAGATACTTGCCTAATACATCAAATTCAAGATTCGCAACTGCTCCTTTTTCTAAATTGTGAAAGTTAGTATGCTCGTAAGTATAAGGAATGATAGTGACCGTAAACTCTGTGCGCCCGACATTGAATGCGGTCAGACTCACTCCATTGATGCAGATAGAACCTTTTTCAATAATCAATGCAGCAAACTGCTGAGGAAAGCTAAAGCGGAATAGCCAGCTTCCTTCCAGCACTTCTTTAGCTATGCAAACTCCAGTGCTGTCTACATGACCCTGCACAAAATGTCCATCGAGCCTGTCGCCTGCTTTTAAAGCGCGTTCAAGATTAATGATGTCCCCCTGTTTCCAGGATGCAAGGTTGGTTTTCAGCAAAGTTTCTGCCACTGCGGTTACAGTATATTCGCTATCCTGAATCTTCACCACTGTCAGGCACACGCCATTGTGTGCTACGGACTGGTCTATTTTCAGCTCGCTGGTGATGCCGGATGCGATGCGGAAATGAAGATTAGAGCCTTCGGGCACAACTTCTTTTACAACCCCTGTTGTCTCGATAATACCTGTAAACATTGCTGCAAAACTATAGCTTTATGGCTGTTCCTCTGTGATAGTTAACGCCTGTATCGCTCACCACTTTGAAGTCGATGATGAGCCTTGTGGAGTCGTACCTGTCTTTGGTGATAGAGCCACTGACCGTATCTAAACTACGGCAGAAGTACTGCCCATAATCGAAAGTAGTGTCCGTAACCTGTATGGTGCTGTCTATATCGGCACGATAGGTACTTCTTTGTGCAGAAAGGCGGAGCGAATCTGTAGCGCCGCAAAAGCCGATGATGCGGATGGCGCTCTTCGAGACTGGAATGATCTGCAAAGGGTAAGTGATAAGCGTACGCACTGAATCAAATATCTGATCTGTGCTATAGACGGAATCGGTAAACGTGTAGTTGCCTTTAAAAAGATCAGAAGGGTAGATGCAGGTAGTATTATCCGGCTGGCCGGGGAAGTTCCAGTTATAGTTCACCGCTTCGGGATCGTTGCAGTATTTTCGTTCATTGATACGAGGATCGTCCACCGCCTTGGGGTCGGTCCATTTCTCGCAGGAGACAACTGCGAGCATAAGCAGCAGTAACGGAATAAAAAGCCTTTCTTTCATCTATAGTATAAACGTACAAAGTTCCGGGAAATTATATAAAGAATCAGCAATAGTGAAGCTGAGCTACTCCCTGCTTTTATGAAAATCGGCTATTCCTTTTGGAAAAAGGAATGTTGGTTTTGAGAAAAGGAACACTGGTTTTGGAAAAAGGACGATTCCTTTTGGGAAAAGGAACATTTGTTTTGGGAAAAGGAACATTCCTTTTGAAAAAAGGACGATTGGTTTTGAGAAAAGGAACATTGGTTTTGGAAAAAGGAACATTCCTTTCGAAAAAAGGAACATTGGTTTTGCGAAAAGGAACATTCCTTTCGAGAAAAGGAACATTGGTTTTATAAAAAGGACAATTCCTTTTGAAAAAAGGAACATTGGTTTTGGGAAAAGGACGATTCCTTTTGAGAAAAGGAACACTGGTTTTGGGAAAAGGAACATTGGTTTTTAATGAATGACCACTCTTTTAGACAAAAAAAAGACAGTTGAGTTGGCAATAATGAGCCAATGGCGCCCTTGTCAATGAACTCGAGAACCCGGAAAACAACTACTTAAGATTCACTTTGTTCAGAAATACAAAAAGCAGACTGCAAAAGCCTGTTGTCTATTGCTTCAGGAACCTGGTATTGAGGCGAATGTCTTTGCTATTAGCTATAGAAATGAAATACAAAGCCGGCGGAAGATTGGTGATATTAATTCGTTGCTCTTCCTTTGGCAAAGATCCTTGATGATATAGTACGCGTCCCTGTACATCTGTAACGGTAATACTGAGCTTCTCCGTTTTGAATAGGGGAGAAGAGATACGAAGCTCATCGTTTGCAGGATTTGGAGCGATGGAAAACGCTGCAGCTTCAATATCATCGATACCTGTTGTTGTTACCACTACGGTTTCGGTTGCTTTTCGGCTGCAACTGTTATTACTATTAAAGATGATGAGGCGCACATTGTATGTTCCGGTACTGGTATAGACATGTGTTGGGCTTTGTTGAGTAGATGTGTTGCCATCGCCAAAGTCCCAGAGGTAACTTACTGCATTTATTGAGTTGCTTGTGAAGCTTATCTGGTTTCCGCCACCGGTTTGAGCATAAGAGAACGCCACAGCAAAGTCGTACGTATTCAGATTCCACTGACTGAGGCTATCGAAGGCCACTCTTTTTGCAGCAGCCTTAATGCTATCCGCTTCGGCGGCAGAAAGTGTGGCATTAAAGGGAATCAACTGCGGATCTTTACGGAAAATGGAAGCATAAAAGGTAGTTGCAGCAGCATAAGTGCCCGATACAGTAGGGTGACTGCCATCTGGCTGGTAGAGATTGATGGCTGGGTAATGATGACGGATATAATGACGCACTGCGCCAACAGGTGCCACCAGCTCATGAAGCGAATCGGCCATCAACTGGTAGCGCAAACGCAGGAGGCTATCCATACCCTCATAAGTGCATACAGGCGGGAAGAAGGCACAGTTGGAAGCGTCGCCATTCTCATATCCCCATGTCATATAAAACATGGTGGAAGCACAGGGATTATTATTATCAATGAGTGTATCTAACTGGTAAGCGTATTGAAAAGACTCCGGAAAGAACTGGTTGTCGGGAAATGAAGGCAACTGGCTTTGCTCTTGCAGAATGATGTAATCCCAATTGCCGTTTTTTATCTTTTGTGTGCAAACTGCATCCTGCGTCGGGTCGGCATGATTGCTGAACGTCCATCCGCCAGGGTCATGTTCTTCATAATACAGCGTATCGCCCATAGATGCAGCAATGTTTTGCAGCATCAGTGGAAGATTATTGGTATAGGTGTAGCTATTGCCAATAAAGTAAACACGAATCTTTTGTCCTGCCTGGGTTGTTGCAGATTGTAGGATCAGCAAAAGAAAAGTTATGGCT
>DATJDP010000038.1:0-11109 GCA_035497355.1 Flavipsychrobacter sp. | reverse complement strand
GGAGATTGATGTAGTGAAGGCTCGAATTGAAGTAAGTTAGTTTGGCTACTTCCGTCGTGACATAACTGCAGATCCAAACGCTTTCTTCTACGATGTATATGGATTTCCATATTGATGGTGCTCTTCCAAAGCCGGTTCAACATAAGCATTTATGAGCCCGTCAAATTGCGCTGTTTCCTGAAACAAAAAACTGATCTTTATAGGCAGTACGATTACTTGTGTGTTCAGTGCGGCGAGCTTATCTTTTTGCAGATGTAAGCGGGTAGCATCCTTTTCCGTGGTCACAATTACTTTGTTTGGCACATTCCAGTTCTCGTAAGTCTCTCTGATTTCTTCCATATCCTTACTAAGAAAATAGTGATGGTCGGGGTAAGAGAGAACGTGCACCTGACTTGCGAGGGCATTTGTATGCTCAATTAAGGGTTGCGGCTTTGCAATGCAACAAACCAGTAATGCACTTTTATCGTTCAATAATGCTGTTTCTCCCGTGAAAAGGTCATAAGGCTGGTCGTACTCTATAGCGGAAAAGAAAAGATGCTGATGTGGCAATGGATTTATTCTCCGTCGAATTTCCTCTGCTGCCGCCTTCGACAGGTCTTCAGGGCATTTGGAGACAATAATGATATCAGCTCGTTTGTATGCGGCCCTACCCTCCCTCAATCTTCCGTATGGGAGTATAAAATCCTTATAAAAAGGTTTTGAAAAATCAGTAATTAAGATGTTTAGCCCCGGCTTTACCGAACGATGCTGATAGGCGTCGTCAAGCAGCACTACGTCAACATCA
This sequence comes from Flavipsychrobacter sp., assembly GCA_035497355.1. Taxonomy (GTDB): domain Bacteria; phylum Bacteroidota; class Bacteroidia; order Chitinophagales; family Chitinophagaceae; genus JAFIGV01. The sequence continues at coordinate 10,325 of DATJDP010000038.1, read as the reverse complement.
GGCACCTTTTGCACGAGCGAAGGAATACCTGTCATCCTCTCTTCTGCCACGCTTACCGCGACTTCAGGATATTTCATGTGGTATTGCATAGGCTCATCGCCTATTCGCACGGCATTGCTGTTTTCATCAGCAAGTAAAAAGCCTTGTGTCCTGCGTTTATAGCCACGGCTCATCGTTGCCACTTTATATTGGTATTGCAGCAACCGAATGAGATACTCTACATGCGGCGTTTTTCCGGTGCCACCAACCGAAAGATTGCCAACTGAGATAACCGGAACGCTAAACTCAACAGAGGAAAAGAATCCACTGTCATAAAGACGATTACGAAGCCATACAAGCGCACCATAAATGAGTGCGAAGGGATATAGAAGAATCTTGACAAAAGAAAAAAACACGTTGGATAAGTTGTTGCTTTTAGAAACGGTGTATTAAAAAAAAATGGCTATTCTATCCTATCCTATCAGGCCGGCATGCGCAAGCGCGTATTCAAGGATCTTTTCCTGCTCTTTAAATGGTTTTAACTTGTTCAATCCCAGCAACTCAATGGCATAATGAATCAAAAGCTGCTTGTCCTTTGGCATTTCTTCCCCACGCTCCGCACTGACGAAGGAACCTGCCTCGAGCAAACACCTCTCCGGTATCAAACCTATTACTTCACTACCCGTAAGTTTTACATCAATTTCGTTGGCTACTGCGCCACATGCCTCCCACGCCTTAAGCGGCGAGCTTTCCCTAAAGTCAAGCAGATTGAGAGACACCTGCGCAGAGTTATAATCCGCCATAAACCATCCAATGGCCCGAACTTTCGACAGCAATCCACTTATTCTTTTCTTTCCTTCAAAATATCCGCGTTCTCGTACCCGCTCTGCTATATAAGTGGCCTTCGACACATCATCCGTATCCAGGCCGATATTAAAGGCGACTAATATTTCCCGTGCACCGATTACCGTTGCCCCCGCGGCGGCATTAAAATCATTGCCGTAGTCCGGCCTCCAGTCGGGCAACTTAACCTTTTCAGCAAAACCTTCATATTGTCCTTTCCGAATGTCGGGCAAGGCGCGGCGATGCTCCTTTGCCGCAGAATATTCATAGAGATATACAGGGATAATCAACTCACTGCCTACCCTGGCTCCTAGTTTTTTAGCACATTCATCGGCTTCGTCCATTGTCATATTGTACAACGGCACCAGCGGACAAACATCTGTTGCACCTATGCGCGGATGTACCCCTTCCTGCTCCCGCATGTCAATCACTTCTGCCGCTTTTTTTATGGCCGCAAAAGCAGCTTCTGTCACTGCCTCTGGCTCCCCGGCAAACGTCATTACTGTGCGGTTGGCTGCAGGACTGATATCTATATGTAGCAAATGAGCACCGTGAACCGAACGGATACTGTCAGCAACGGCATTGATCTTTTCAATATCTCTTCCCTCGCTGAAGTTCGGAACACATTCCAAAACTTTCCTTATGGCATTCATCACCGTAAATGTAGCATAGTTCGATAAATTGCAGGTTCATCGTCGCATCATCATTATTTATGAGTTGGATAAAACATCCCGTAAAGCTTGAGGGAGAAAAAGTATTTCTGGTACCTATGCAAAAAGAACATTTGCCGGAACTGATAGAAGCAGGAAAAGACCCGGCAATATGGGATCAACTGCCTGTAGACGGTAGCAGAAAAGGCAATATGTCGACGTATATCAGTGATGCAATACTCAAGCGCATTAATGGAGACCAATATCCCTTCACCATTTTTGATAACGAGACAGACGCGCCGATAGGAAGCACACGTCTTTTTGAGCTATATCCCGAACATAAAAAGCTTGAAATTGGCTGGACCTGGTATGACTCTGCCTATTGGGGTAAGGGACACAATACGGAATGTAAGCTATTACTACTCACTTACTGCTTCGAAACGCTGCAGGTAAACCGTGTACAAATTAAAACGCGTGATAGCAACCTGCGCTCGCAGGCAGCCATAAAGAAGGTTGGTGGCAAACTGGAGGGGGTCTTGCGCAAGGACAGGATCATGAAAAACGGCGAAGTGCGCGATACAGTGGTGTTTAGTATTGTGAGTGATGAGTGGAAAGATGTGAAAAGCAGATTACAGGCTTTAGTTAGTCACAAAGAATATTAAAACACAGGTTCTAAAACTTCCATTCTTTCGCCACTCACAAACAATTTGGGCACCGCTCACATATTTTTATAAATTTGCTCGCTTCAATAGAACGCAAAAGGTGTTCATTGAATTTAAAAAACGTAAGGCATTTAAACTTCTTTTATGGCAAAAATTAAAGTTAGTAATCCTGTTGTGGAGCTTGATGGCGACGAAATGACGCGCATCATCTGGAAATTCATCAAAGACAAGCTTATCCTCCCTTATGTGGATGTGAACATAAAATACTTCGATCTTGGCGTTGAGCACCGCGATGCGACTAACGATCAGGTGACGGTAGATGCAGCCAACGCGATCAAAGAGGTAGGTGTAGGTATCAAGTGCGCTACGATTACGCCAGATGAAGCAAGGGTTAAGGAATTTAACCTGAAGCAAATGTGGAAGAGCCCTAATGGTACTATCCGCAATATCCTCGACGGTACTGTATTCCGCGAGCCGATCGTGATCAAAAATGTTCCGCGACTGGTAACGAACTGGAATGCACCCATCATTGTTGGCCGTCATGCGTTCGGCGATCAGTACCGCGCTACTGACTTTGTAGTGAAAGGCAAAGGAAAGCTGACCATCAAATTTGAAGGGGAGAACGGTGAGGTGATCGAGCATGAGGTGTACGACTTTAAAGGGGATGGTGTGGCATTGGCTATGTACAACACAGATGAATCTATCAGAGGTTTTGCCCGTGCTTGTTTTAATATGGCATTACAGAAAGGGTGGCCGCTGTATCTTTCTACAAAGAATACCATTCTTAAAAAATACGACGGTCGCTTCAAAGATATTTTCGAAGAGATCTACCAGAACGAGTTCAAAGCGAAGATGGACGCAGCAGGACTTACTTATGAGCATCGCCTGATTGATGACATGGTAGCAAGTGCGCTGAAATGGAATGGCAATTTCGTATGGGCTTGTAAGAACTACGATGGCGATGTACAAAGCGATACAGTAGCACAGGGCTTTGGGTCGCTCGGACTGATGACGTCTGTATTGGTGACACCCGATGGTAAGACCATGGAAGCCGAAGCTGCACACGGTACAGTGACCCGTCACTTCAGGGAGCACCAAAAAGGTAATCCTACCTCTACCAATCCGATCGCTTCCATCTTTGCATGGACACGTGGATTGGCATTCCGTGGTAAGCTGGATGGTAACCAGGAGCTGATCGACTTCTGTCACGCGTTGGAGCAAGTGTGCATCGAAACCGTAGAAAGCGGAAAGATGACGAAAGACCTTGCCATTTCCGTTCATGGAAATAAGGTGAAGCATGGTGAGCACTATCTCTATACTGAAGAATTCCTTGACGCGCTGGATGCAAACCTCAAAGCAAAGCGTGGAACTAAAGTAGCTCAGGAAGCATAACACATTTATCTGTTTTATAATAAAAATGCAGGCCTTTGGGTCTGCATTTTCTTTTTTAGGTAGAGTTTCGGAAAGTCCCAAAGACATTTTTGGACATACAAAAGAAACTTTTGGACATACAAAACTTGTTTTTGCACATGCAAAAGAGATTTTGAGACATGCAAAACTTGTTTTTACACATGCAAAAGAGACTTTTGGACATGCAAAATTTGTTTTTGGACATGCAAAATTCGTTTTTGGACATGCAAAAGACAGTTTTGGACATGCAAAACTTGTTTTTGAACATGCAAAACTCGTTTTTGAACATGCAAAAGAGACTTTTGGACGTGCAAAACTTGCTTCTGAACATGCAAAAGGGAGTTCGGATCTTCCCAAACGCATATTTACACATAAGGAAAAATCCCCCTAATAAGTGTAAGGACCGCCCCAATAGTCTGATTTTAAGGGTACAAACACTGTAATCATTAAAAGGGAGAACACGCAGGTTCGCCCCTACCTCCCACCACCCCCAACAATCTTCAACGAAAAATTTTTTCTTACCTTTGCATCTCACGCTGAAGCACAGCCTTATATTTCACTGCAGATTCTATCTTTTCTGTCGTTAGTGTTTCAAAAAAGTTTTTAGGGGTTTTTCCCGTCCTTGATGGCCTTGCCCATCGTTTTTATTAATAACCGTTTACATGGCTTTTGTGCTTTTGTAATCATTGATTTATTCCGGCTTACTGCAACCGGAAATCAAAAAGATTAATTATGACTGAAACAAAAATCTACAACGCTGCTACATTGCCCTCAGGCACCGAAAAGCGCGCTATCCTTGAATTTCTTTCCACCCATCTGGAGCAATACGGCGACAAGATCGAAGACATTGAAAAAGCATTCGATTATGCATTGTCGGTAAACAACAGTGCGGGCGGTATGGTGGTAGACTGCACAGCGGACGATAACAGAATAGGTGCAGCCATCATTAATAAGACAGGAATGAAAGGATACATTCCTGAGAACATCCTCGTCTACATTGCTACTCACAAAGACCAAAGAGGCAAGGGCATTGGCAAACAAATTATGAATACCATCATTGAAAATACTGACGGCGATATAGCACTGCACGTAGAGCCTGAAAACCCTGCACTACACCTGTACAAAAAGCTTGGATTTACGAACAAATACCTTGAAATGAGATTAACCAAAAAAGGAAAAGACTAATGGCTTATATATCACTTAATACAGATAAATTAAGACACAATTACCTTCAACTCGACAATCTATTCAAAAAAAATGGATTGCAGTGGGCAGTGGTTTCCAAAATGCTTTGCGGCAACAAGAAGTATCTGGAAGCGCTTATCCAACTTGGCATCAGACAGGTTTGTGACTCCCGGGTGAGTAACCTTAAAACCATCAAATCCATTGCCCCGGATATTGAAACCTATTTTATTAAGCCTGCTGCAAAGCGGAATGCTCAAAAAGTAGTGATGTACGCAGATGTAAGTTTCAACACATCTTACGAAACGGTGAAAGCCTTGTCTGCCCACGCTGTCGCACTGAATAAGCAACATAAGATCGTCATTATGGTGGAGCTCGGCGAACGACGGGAAGGGGTGATGAAAAATCAATTGCCTGAATTCTACGCTGCAGTATCGCAGCTTCCGAATATTGAAGTCGTGGGGCTTGGCACCAATCATACCTGTATGTTCGGCGTACTGCCAGACTACGACAAGCTTTCACTGCTTTGCATATGCAAGGAAGTCATTAAAGAAAGGTTCGGAGACGATATCCCGATCATATCTGGCGGAGCTTCCGTTACCATTCCACTGATTGAAGAAAATGAACTTCCTGCTGCTGTGAACCACTTCCGCGTTGGAGAAACTCTGTTTCTTGGCACTGATGTTTATAGCAATGAGGAAAGAGAGGACTTGCATCAGGATGTTTTTACGCTTTATGCCGAAATTATTGAACTCCAGAAAAAACCTCTTGCCCCTTCAGGCAAAATGGGACTGAACCTGATGAGAGAAAAATATACGCAGCAAAGCTCTTCAAAGTCTTCTATCCGTGCGATTGTAGATGTGGGTCTTATAGACATTGAAGCGAAACACATGGTGCCTGACGATCTTTCCCTGAAAATAATCGGCGCGAGCTCAGATATGATGGTAGTAGACCTTGGCGAGAACGATGAGCACTATAAAGTGGGTGACGATATAAAATTCAGAATGGACTATATGGGCATATTGAGGATCATGCACTCCGCCTATGTAGAGAAAAGAATAGAAACTGAAGCTCTGGCAAGTATAGAAAGAAGCAAAGCAGCAACTATTTTAAACTAAACCTTTAAGTATCAAATGCAAAGCTTTTTCGCCCAATCATACCTTGGAAACAGTGTTGAACAATGGCTTATAGCGCTCGGGATTCTTATTCTCTGCGTGATTGCTATTAAGGTCATCAAGTATATTGTTATCCGCAACAGCAAAAGACTGGCCGCCAAAACCAAGACTGACATTGACGATTTCGTCATTTTAATAATAGAGAAATCAGTTGTCCCTTTACTTTATATCAGCAGTATCTTTTTTGCACTGTCGTCACTGGCACTCTCTGCTAAGGCAAACCGCATCCTGTATGTTGCTACCCTATTTGCAGGAACGTTTTTCATACTCCGCATCCTTACAGCAGCTATCAGAAGATTCATTTTTTCCTTTATTAAAAAAAGAGAAAATGGAGAAGCAAAGCAAAAGCAGGCGCAGGGGTTACTTATCATTATCAATATCGTTATCTGGGTTCTCGGTTGCACCTTTCTTATAGATAACCTGGGTTATAACGTCACAACGCTGATTGCCGGTCTCGGCATCGGGGGTATAGCGGTGGCGCTGGCTGCACAAACCATTCTTGGGGATTTGTTTAGCTACTTTGCTATCTTTTTCGACCGGCCTTTTGAGATAGGTGATTTTATTGTTGTCGATGATAAGATGGGTACTGTAGAGTATATCGGCATCAAGACCACACGGGTAAATGCGCTTGGCGGAGAGCAGCTAGTTTTCGCCAACACAGACCTCACCAAAGCGCGACTTCAGAACTACAAGCGGATGGAACAAAGGCGCGTGGTATTCCAACTTCGCATATTCTATAATACCCCGAAAGAAAAAGTGGAAAGCGTTCCTGCGATGGTAAAGAAGATAATTGAATCAAAAAGACCAACACGACTTGACAGAGGACATCTTTCGGCTCTCGCTGACTACAGCTATACTTTTGAGTTCGTCTATTATGTGCTTAGCGCTGACTATAATGTATATATGGACATACAGCAAAGCATTTACTTCGATATTATAGCTGCGTTTGAAAAAGAAGGTATTGAGTTCGCATATCCCACTCAGTCGGTAAGCATACAGTCGTCCCAGGCAGAGCGCACATCATCAGGTTTGTGAAAGCATTTTAGATAATAGACGAGGTGGAAAGGTTGCATAGTATTATGCAACCTTTTTTATAGGCTTTTAATAGGTGTCAAACCATGGCGCTTGTAAAGTTTCGTTAAAAACGGAATACTACGCTGAAAACTACGGCTTTACATATCCTTTTGTGAAAAAAGATAGCTTTTAATCTTCTATATTCGCCCTTCAATACCCCCACCATGCTTTGATCGCTCTTCGGGCGGCTAATTTTTTCAAAAATCTGTATGAACATCTTTTTAACCGGTGCGACCGGTCTTGTGGGAGGGGAGCTCCTGGTAACACTTTCAAAACGAAGTGAAGTAGACAAAATATTTTGTTTGCTGCGGGCAAAAAACCAGGACGATGCTGTGGCGCGTCTTCAACACGTTTTTGAACTGCATGATGACGAATATGATGCAGAACGAATCATTCCCGTGATAGGCAATTTGTTTGATGACAACCTTACAGAGACGCTAAAAGCACAGGAAAACCTTCAGGAAGTTGATGTAATCGTTCACTCCGCGGCTAATACTTCTTTCTCCCGTGTCAATGACGACCTTGTTGAAAAGGCAAACATCGGGGGATTGACTAAAATTCTGTTGTGGGGCAAAGAACTACCCCATCTTAAGACGTTCCTTTATATCGGTACTGCTACTATTTGTGGGAAAGACGTGACAGACCGCGTAGTTTACGAAGATGAATCGCCTAACATAGCGGCGACACACCTCGTAAAATATACGTACACCAAGATGCGTGGTGAGCTATTGTTGAAGCAACACCTGAAACAGGAACAGATCCTTGTAGCACGGCCTTCTATCATTATGGGCGATAGTCGCCCCATCGTTCCGCGCAGTCCGGTAATCCTTTGGGCTATGGCCACGATCAACCACCTCCGCCTGATACCGGTGAATGAACATGCACAGCTCGATATCATACCCGTAGACTATGCAGCAGAAGCCATTGTTGGATTGCTGTTTGCTAACAGAAAATACAATGTCTATCATATTTCCTCGGGCGAAAAAGGAGCCACGACTGCGTTGAAGCTTTCCAAAACGCTGGAGGAATACTTTGATGAAATGCCTCCTTTCAATTTCATCAACAAGTCGCTGCTAAACCAGGTAAAGCATTGGACGCGCAACCGCCTTGCACCCGAGAGTGAACTGTACAACTACAGCAACTATCTCGACTACTGGCACGAGACGTTTCACGAGAAAAGCAAGCTACGTTTGCTATTTACAGGCCTTGATCCGTATCTCGACTTTATGGAGCTGGGCCACATCTTTGACAACAGCCGCTTGCTGGAAGATGTACCTATTGAAAACTCCATTCCTGCAGAAGAGTACATAAAGAGCTCGATCAACTTCGTAGAGAAAATAGACGTACTGGAAGGAGCAATTGATCCGTAGGAAGGTTATTTTTGGTAAAATATCAGATATGATCATAGCCGTAGCAGGGGCGTATTCAGCAGATACTGAAGAGCAAAGACAGCGAAATCTGAATGCACTGAACGAAACTGCTGCCCTGCTCCTGGAAAAAAGGGCATATTCCATTAATCGGCGTAAATGCCGCGCTGCCGGTAGTAGCCAAAGCAAACTTAGAAAACAGCTATAAGGCAATTATGGATATTTCCATGGCAGTCGTTGCCCGTTGCGAAGCTTTACTACTAATTAGCGAAAGTGCCGGAGCCATCAAGGAACGCGATCTTATACTCTCCAAAGGTCTTCCTGTCTATTACTCAATAGACGATGTTTCAGAAGCAATAAAAACCTAAACCTTAACTTCGCACCGTCGACTTACGACTGTTACACTTACCACTTACAACTATTTATCGACTTACGACTATACTATGGGTCTTTTCGACAAGCTTTTCAAACGAAATAAGGAGCAGCAGGAGCAGAAAGAGGCTTTGGATCAGGGGTTGCAAAAAACCAAAGACAGTTTTTTCTCAAAAATCACCAAAGCCATTGCAGGGAAAGATACAGTAGATGAGGAGGTGCTTGATGAGGTAGAAAACGCCCTCGTGAGCGCTGATGTAGGCATTGATACTACCGTAGCCATCATTAATCATATTGAAGAACGGGTAAAAAAAGACAAATACGTAGGCACCTCACAGCTCAACCAGATATTGCAGGAAGAGATTATGAGTATGCTCACAGATGCGCCTTCCAATGAATTTGCAACGTTTGATGTTCCTGCCGGCAAAAAGCCCTATGTAATACTTGTAGTAGGCGTGAATGGGGTCGGAAAAACTACAACGATCGGTAAGCTCGCTTATAACTTCAAAAAGAACGGCAAGTCCGTTTTGCTTGGCGCTGCAGACACTTTCCGCGCAGCGGCAGTAGACCAGCTTACCATCTGGAGCGACCGCGTAGGTGTACCTATTGTTAAGAAAGAAATGGGTAGCGATCCCAGCTCTGTAGCTTTCGATGCTGTAGCAAGCGGCATGGCCAGAGATGCAGATGTAGTGATCATTGATACGGCCGGACGTCTGCATAACAAGGCTTACCTGATGGACGAGCTTGGGAAGATACGCCGCGTGATCAGTAAGAAAATGCCCGATGCACCTCACGAAGTCTTGCTGGTATTGGATGGCAGTACAGGACAAAACGCCCTGGAACAGGCAAAACATTTTACCGCAGCCACTGATGTAAGCGCCATCGCAATTACCAAACTGGACGGCACGGCAAAAGGAGGCGTAGTGCTCGCTATTGCCAACCAATTTAAGATACCGGTAAAATACATCGGCGTAGGAGAGAAAATGGAAGACCTTCAGATATTCAATAAGGAAGAATTTGTTGATAGCCTATTTAGTCTTGAAAGAAAAGAGGACTAACGATGCCTGCCAAAGAGGATGCCATTAAAGACCTGAAGCAGATTCCGGGCGTTGGTATTTCCATTGCAAATGATCTCTGGAATATTGGTATCTGCTCTGTCGCTGACCTGGAGCAAAAAGACCCGCAACAACTCTACGAACAATCCAATCAATTTGCCGGCGTAGTACAAGACCGCTGCCTGCTGTACGTCTTCAGGTGTGCAGTTTACTATGCCGAAACACCTTCTTCCAAAAGAGAGCCTGAAAAACTAAAATGGTGGAACTGGAAATAAGATTAAGCCAGTAACATGCTCTTCAGATGCTCAATTCCTTCTGTAGCAGGCATTTCAATAGGAATAATGGAATAGTAAGAGGTATCAGGGATCTGCTTATCAATAACGTATTTAGGCACTTCCCGCGGCACGTAATCTATTAAACCAGATGCCGGATAAACAACCAGAGAAGAACCAATCAAGACGAAGATATCTGCTGATTGCATTACCGGGATTGCTTGTTCTATCATAGGCACAGCCTCTTCAAACCATACGATATGCGGACGAAGTTGTGCGCCATC
>DATJDP010000037.1:0-9816 GCA_035497355.1 Flavipsychrobacter sp. | reverse complement strand
CAACAACGCCGGGAAAAGTGTTGCTTGTCCGCTGATGGCAGAATAGGCAAAGATGAGCAGCAGGGCCAGGGAAAATAGCTGTGTAAGGGTGTGAACCCAGGACGGTATTACTACGTCCGGGAAAATGCGACCTAATAAACGGAAGTACTCTCTAAGGCAAAGCGTTTGAATGAGTGCAGTCAGAATGAGAAAGGCCCATTCATTCCATAGTAGTCCTGCCATCATGATGATGGAAAAAACAATCGCGCTTCCAAGTCTGGTAAAGAATGTAGGCCAGTGTAGAGCCATTATATTAATTATGAATTGTGAATTATGAATTTAGGGTTTGGCTCTGGCGTTGGCACTGGCTGTTTGTCAACTACACTCCCTCGAGGTCGAACTCATAGCTCTCGTACATTGCAATCGCTATCTGCTATCTGGTTTTCTGCTCTCTGCCAACTGCCTTCCACCTCCTACTCTTTTTCTTTGCCAACTCCCAATTGTCAATTGCCAACTCTTTTTCTGCCTTCTGCACCCTGCCTCTCTGTTCAATTGTCCCCTGCCAACTCTTCTGCTGTATAATCGGCGCTCCAGTTGCTCTTTAACGGAGTACGGTTTTTCCACAGCAGATAAAAAGCACCGGCGAAAAGCACCGAGCCTGCTACTATCCAGCTAACCGGCACAGTGTTCGCCTCATCTATAGCTTTAAAGGTAGCATTGTTTCTGGCGAAGTAGGTGAGCAATACCTGAAGGCCATTGTAACAAATATGACTGATAATGCTACACCATAGTGAGCCTGTAAGGTAATAGATGCCTCCAAGCAAAAGCCCGGCGAAAAATATGGAAACCATACCATAAATATTCGTGTGCATTAAAGCAAACAGCAGGGCGGAAATAACGAGTGGAAATACGATGGTTCGGCTTCTCTTCGCGGCAAACCGCATCATCAGACCACGAAAAAACAGCTCTTCACTAAGTCCTGGTACTATAGCAAGCACAAGGAAAGTCACAATTAATTCGCCTGGCGAGGACATGGTCAGTAATGCACGAAAAGTCTGGTCGTTTACCTCCTGTGCATGTTTTACGGATGCCCCAAAATCTATATTGCTAATAAGTGAAGCAATTGCGAGAAGAAGTGGTGTTGCACTAATAACAGTAACCGGGGCCAGCCACCAGTGCAATGGCTTTCCCGGCTTTACCAAACCGAGGTATTGTTTTGGCCTCGGATGCGTGAAATAAGCAAACAGCAGAACTGGTAATAAAAATATTCCGATAGAAGTTAAGAACTGGATCACCAGGAAAGCGTTGATCACATGGCGTGGTGTTTTTTCGTTTACATCCTTCAATGCTTCGATGGACACATGCATCAGGTTCAGTACTACAGGGGTAAGCGCTACGACGAAAAATGAAGCCATTACAACAATAAGAATGATGAATTGTAACAGCTGAAAGAACCAGGGATAACTTCGCCAATACCTGTTGAACATGAAAAAAATTTGCGCCCAAAGTTAACAGACTAATCCGCTCATTACTAACCGGTTCCTATTTCTTAACCTTTCATCAATTACAATTAACAAAGATTTGAACCGGCTGGACGGGCAATTCTGCCCAAGGCATCGCTAAATTTCTTATTTTTGAACGCTATTTTCAATGGAACTAATGGGAGAAATTGCCGCCGGACCGCTCTTAAGTCAAATCGAAACTCCTGACGATCTAAAAAAACTGGATAGGGCACAACTACAACAGGTCTGTAATGAACTACGACAGTTTATTATCGACTGTGTAAGTGTGCATGGAGGTCACTTCGGAGCAAGTCTTGGGGTGGTGGAGCTAACGGTAGCCTTGCATTATGTTTTCAATACGCCCGACGATCAACTGGTTTGGGATGTAGGCCATCAGGCTTATGGTCATAAAATTCTTACCGGACGCAGAAAGATATTTCATACCAACAGGAAATATGGCGGTTTAAGCGGTTTTCCTAAAAGAAGTGAAAGCGAGTATGATGCTTTTGGAGTGGGTCATTCTTCCACCTCTATTTCAGCAGCGCTCGGAATGGCTATTGCCTCTAAGCAGAAAGGCGAAAATCATCGTCAGCATGTAGCCATCATTGGCGACGGCGCAATGACCGCCGGTCTTCCTTTCGAGGCATTGAACCATGCAGGCGTCAGCAACGCAAACCTTCTCGTGGTGCTTAACGACAATAACATGTCGATAGACCCAAATGTTGGTGCACTGAAAGAATACCTGACCGATATTACCACCTCTCATAGCTGGAATAAGCTTCGGGATGATGTATGGAAGTTTCTTGGTAAGCTACCCTATGCGGATTTTCAGCGGGATTTGGCTTCGAAGATCGAAGCTGGGATAAAAGGCATTATCTCCAAATCGAGCAATCTTTTTGAAGCCCTGGGCTTCAGATATTTTGGTCCTATTGACGGACACAACGTGCTGAAGCTTGCAGAAATACTTGAAGACATGAAGTCTATTCCCGGGCCGAAATTGCTGCATATTAAAACGGTGAAGGGGAAGGGATTTGACCTGGCGGAGAAAGATCAGACACTATGGCATGCTCCCGGTACCTTCGATAAGATCACGGGTAAGATCAATAAAAAAGTAGTCACCGTTCCGGAAGCTCCAAAATACCAGGATGTTTTCGGGCATACCATTATAGAACTGGCAGAGAAAAACCCTAAGATCATGGGCATTACACCTGCCATGCCTTCGGGGTGTTCGCTAAAGTATATGATGGAAGTAATGCCGGATCGTGCTCTTGATGTAGGCATCGCTGAACAGCATGCTGTGACGCTAAGCGCAGGACTGGCAACACAGGGAATGAAGGTGTTTTGTAATATTTACAGTTCCTTCATGCAGCGCGCTTACGATATGGTTATCCATGACGTTGCGATTCAAAAGCTGCCTGTTATTTTCTGCCTTGACCGCGCAGGCTTGGTCGGCGATGATGGACCAACGCATCACGGTGCTTATGATATTGCCTACATGCGCTGTATCCCCAATATGATCGTGAGCGCACCTATGAATGAAGCGGAATTGCGCAATCTGATGTACACCGCACAATTGGATGAAAACACGCTTCCGTTTGTGATCCGTTATCCTCGCGGAACGGGTGTAATGCCTGAATGGCGCACGCCTATGGAACAGGTAAAGATTGGTAAAGGCCGAGTGATTAGAGAAGGAGAAGAAGTGGCGATCTTAACGCTGGGACATCCGGGCAACTTTGCCGTTGACGCCTGTAAAACGCTGGTAACAGAAGGTCTGAATCCCGCACATTATGATATGCGCTTTGCAAAGCCTCTAGATGAAGCTCTGCTACATAAAATATTTAATAAGTTTGATAAGGTCATTACCGTAGAAGACGGCACAGTAGTAGGTGGATTTGGCAGCGCTGTGTTAGAATTCATGGCTGCACATCATTACCACACTGAGATCAAAATGCTCGGTATTCCTGACCGGATAATAGAACACGGCAAACCTGAAGAGCTGCACCGCGAATGTGGCTACGATGCCAAAGCTATCGTAGAAGCAGTACGGACAATGGCAGGCGTAAAAGTGAAAGAATCGGTTATCGCCTGAACAGTGCAGACACCTATAAGGTTTTTAAAAGCTTATAGGTTTGAATAAAAGTCTCAGGTGGTATGTTTCGTTATCCATTTGGGGATGTCCGGTACCTCGTAGCTTTCCATTTTCTCCAGAAGTTCAAAAATATCTTCGCTAACAATGAGCATATTCCGGTAGACTTCTTTCAGAAAACCCTCTTCTGTCATGATGTCCATCAGCGCCATAAAGGGTTCGTAAAAGCGGTTTATATTGAGGATGCCGATTGGCTTCGGGTGAAGTCCAAGTTGTGCCCAGGTCATCATTTCAAAAAGCTCTTCCATCGTTCCCCAGCCCCCGGGCATGGCAATGATAGCATCACTTAGTTCATGCATTTTCATTTTGCGCTCGTGCATTGTTTCCGTAAGGATCATTTCAGTAATCCCTTCGTGCGCCACTTCTTTTGTTTTGAGGAAATGAGGAATAACGCCAGTTACGTTTCCATTGTTCTCCAAAGCGCCATCTGCCAAAGCACCCATCAGGCCCACTTTTGCACCGCCATAAATCAGTTGGATCTTTCTCTCTCCCATAACAGCGCCTAGTTCATACGCTGTGTCGCGATAGATAGGGTCATAACCATCACCTGAGCCGCAAAAAACAACAATACTTTTCATTTGAATGTTCTTTTTATTTGTCGGATAGAATTTATATCGCACGCTAAAGTAATATTTCTGCATGCTGAACAGAAAAGAAAAAAAGCGGCCTCAGGCCGCTTTCCTTAAATTACTTCGATCTGATTTCTGAAAAGGTCTTCGAACTCGTCGGCTTTTCTGATCAGGTACGCTTTGCCTTCCCTGATCATTACCTCTGCGGGCTTCAGTCGCGAATTGAAATTGCTGCTCATCTCAAAACCATAAGCACCGGCATTGTAAAACACAAGGTAATCTCCTTCGCGTACTTCATTCAATACACGATCCCAGGCGAAGGTGTCAGTTTCACATATATTTCCCACAACAGTATAGATACGCTCCGATCCATTCGGATTGCTGATGTTTTCAATCCGGTGGTAAGCATCATAGAACATGGGTCTTATCAGGTGATTGAAGCCTGAGTTGACGCCAACAAAAACGGTGGCAGTAGTTTGCTTTATTACGTTTGCCTTTACTATAAAATGGCCACACTCACTCACAAGATATTTTCCCGGTTCAAACCAGATCTCCAGAGGGCGGCCATACTCAGCTTCGAAATTCTTTACTGCTTCTGTAAGCTTTTCTCCCAGTGTCACCACATCCGTCTCGGGATCACCTTCTTTATAAGGCACCTTGAAACCGCTGCCGAGGTCAATAAAATCAAGTTCCTTAAAGCGACTCGCCACATCAAACATCACTTCAAGACTTCTGAGAAAAACATTTACATCTTTGATTTCGCTGCCTGTGTGCATGTGCAGTCCCTGAACATGCAGCTTCGTGGTCTTCACAATACGCTCAATGTGCCGCATCTGATGAATGGAGATGCCAAACTTACTATCGATATGGCCAGTTGAGATTTTATAATTGCCGCCGGCCTCTATATGTGGATTGATACGAATGCAAACCGGATAGCTGCTTCCGAATTTATTTCCAAACTGCTCGAGAATGGAGATATTGTCAATATTAATGTTCACGCCCAGTTGCAGCGCTTCCATTATTTCATTAAAGTCAACGCAATTAGGAGTAAAGAGTATCTGTTTATTTTCAAAGCCAGCCTTCAATCCGAGCTTCACTTCATTGATGCTTACGCAGTCAAGATTGGCACCAAGATCTTTCACATACTTCAGAATGTTGATGTTGGTGAGTGCTTTACAAGCATAAAAAAAGCGGGTAGGATGTGCCTTAAAGGCATCTTGTAATTTATGGTATTGTTGCGCGATTTTCTCTGCATGATATAAATAAACCGGCGTACCAAATTCTTTGGCAACTTCAATAAGCTGCTCCCTTGTTACTGGTTGAAACATAGGGCGCGAAATTAGGAAAAACTGCATGCCAAAAGTTTATCTGCCGCAACAGAAGGTTAGAAAACATTACTACTTTTTCGGTATTTCCTAAGGATTGAATGTGTATTTATTTAGCAGCCAATAAGAAATCTCTTTTTATGAAAAAGTTTTTCCACGTTATGCT
Organism: Flavipsychrobacter sp.; assembly: GCA_035497355.1. GTDB lineage: Bacteria > Bacteroidota > Bacteroidia > Chitinophagales > Chitinophagaceae > JAFIGV01. Next base: position 4,129 of record DATJDP010000037.1, on the reverse strand, counting down.
GCTTTCACTGCCGTTCATTCCGATGGCAAATGTGGAGGCCCAAAAAGCAAATGAAACATCGCAACCGCTTTCTAAAAAAGCCACCAAAGGTATGCTTGTAGATGCTGCAGTATCGGAAGATGGCAGCGTAAAGCTCACGTATAAGATGAAGGTGAATAAGAAAAGCGATGAAGTGACTTATGAAGATTACGTATTCGATAAGGGGCTTTCTTTTAAAGGCGTACAACCAACCAGCGAAAACAAAATCAGGAATGAAGATCAGAAGGTGAAAACACTGGCGGCGTTTGTGGGTGGTACTAACTCTTTTAACGTATTAAGTATGTCGCTCAATCTTCAGGCTGAAGAATGGGAGCGCATCTGGGATTATGACAAGCAGTCTTACAAATGGGGTAAGCGCCTGTCGAAGGATGCCGTAAAGCCGCGTAATTCGGAAAGCAAATACCGTGGGTTCGCTGCCTTCCCAAATGATGACGAAGGCACCATTTCCGTTATTGCCAGTTACGATCAGAAGGGGGATGATGACCAGTTTGTGATGCTGTATATTACTAACGATCTTTCACTGAAGGAAACGAAAGTACCGATTAAGGGCAACTACTCGCTGGTATATTGCGGACTAAGAAACTCGGGCAATCTTTTTGCGATCTTTGCTCCTAACAAAGGCGAGGCCACTACAAAGAAGTATGTCTATTCAGAGTTTACCAACAAGGGCGACCTTGTTACAAGCCAGGACTTTGAATCGCCATCGTCCAACATGGCGGTGATGGATTATCGGGACATGGATGGCAATCTTTACTTGTGTGCTGGCTCTACCGATAGTAAGGATGCGTTCAACGAAGTCTTTTCAAGCTATGCACCTATTAGTAATCCGGGATACTCTACTGCGGCTAACCGGCAGATGGATAAGTACGAGAAGAGGGTATTTGGTACTGATTTTGACTATTTCCATCTGCTGAAGATCACAGACGGTAAACTGGCTTTTGCGAGTACTACAGCCATTAAGGATTTCAAAACGAAAGTGGCGACACCTCCTTCTCAGAAAAAAAGCCATCCATATAAAGGCAAGAAGTTTTCGATAGAGAATTTCGCTATCGCGCCGAATGGAGATTTTCTGGTAACCGGACAGCTACAAGAGAAGAAAACTACCAACAAAGGATCGAGTTACGAGTATCGCTACACAGATCTGGTTTGCCTGCATTTTGACAAGATTGGAAATCTGAAAACACAATATGCTGTAGAGAAGATAAATGATGACCGCGAAAGTGAAGTGTTTCAGAGCATGCAAAACTTTTTCTTCAGCGCTGATGGCAGCAAGGCTTTCTGGGAGATTATGGAAGTAAAAGGTACTAAAGGCTATAGCTCTTTTGTGGATGCATACAATGGCAACAAAACATTTACAGCAAACTATTTTCCACGGGTAGCGGCTATCGACCTCAATAGCACAAAACTTGGCGATTTTACGGTTCTTGGTAATGAAGGGAAGTTTTTGATGTACCCCTATCATTCTTTCCTGATGGACGAAAAAACAAAAACGCGTTACTATTTAGGTCATGATGATGATTATGAAAAGGTTTGGGTAGGCAGCTATACGTTTGAATAGCAACAAGTCATATTAGTAGCCTCGCAGATTATGTTTGTCTGTGAGGCTTTTGGCTGTGTTGTCACTAATCCCATAGGAAATGGAGGTGAAATTTTTATCTAAATGAGCTTGTAATATGTAATCTATCTTTGGGGCTTATTATGATGTATGTCTTACCAAATTCGTAGAATGATTGCGCCTCTAATCCTAACTATCCTCCTTAATGTCGCGATGTTATGGGTGTCTTACACTACATATGGAAGAATTAAGTTTACAGATTTGCAAGTATTTGCGTTATTCTCGCTTGTCATGGTTCTGGCAAAAATCCTATGGCGAACTTTCAGGCACAAAGCTGAATAAGGTTCAGGTTTTTCTTTATTTGCTCTTTCATAAACGGTTCATTGGGCTTCGCATCCTATGAAGCGTTTTCTTTTGATGAAACGAGTGAGAATGCTAACCGGAGGTACGTTCTTTTTCGATAAATTGTGTTGTTTAAAATTATTGAGATGAACAGACATATCCGTAGCGTTGCCGTGATTGGATCAGGAGTGATGGGCTCGCGCATTGCCTGCCTTTTTGCCGGCATTGGAGTAAGGGTCTTATTGCTTGATATAGTGTCACCGCAATCAGAAGGAGAAAAGAAATATGACAGGAATAAGATTGTAAAGAATGCTCTGCAGGCGGCATTAAAATCAAAACCTTCTCCTGTTTATTCAAAAGGAAATGCGGCGCTGATAGAGACAGGTAACCTGGAAGATGATCTGCATAAAATAGCAGACTGCGACTGGATCATTGAAGTGGTAGTGGAGCGACTGGATGTTAAACAAAAGGTCTTCGAACAGATTGAGAAATATCGCAAGCCGGGAACAATCATATCTTCCAACACCTCAGGCATCCCTATCCATTTGATGAGCGAGGGGAGAAGCGAAGATTTTCATCTACACTTCTGTGGCACCCACTTTTTCAATCCCCCGCGCTATTTGAAGCTGCTTGAAATAATTCCGGCACCAAATACTAAGAGGGAACTGATCGACTTCCTGATGGAATATGGCGATCGCTTCCTCGGAAAGACAACGGTGCTTTGCAAAGACACGCCGGCTTTTATTGCCAACCGCGTTGGAGTGTTTGGCTTTATGGCGGTATTTCATGTCATGCAGCAGCTGGGGTTGAATATTGATGAAATAGATGCTTTGACAGGGCCAATTCTTGGCCGTCCGAAGTCTGCAACATTCAGAACCGGTGATATCGTAGGCCTCGATACTTTGGTGCACGTTGCCAAAGCACTTCCCGAAAACGCCCCGAACGATGAGGCAAAAGACATATTTAACCTTCCACCCTTCCTCGAGAAAATGGTGGAGAATAAATGGCTGGGAGATAAGACCGGTCAGGGTTTTTACAAGAAGGTAAAAGTTCCGCCTCCTTCTGACCCCATTTATTACAGCGAAAACGATACGGAGAGCAATAAAGAAAAAGCCACCAAAGCAACATTTACTACATCGCCGGAAAGTCGCGGGGACGAAAGGAAGACAGCACCCTTAGCAGCGCCGAAGTCGGAGATATTTACGCTCAATCTTCAGTCAATGGAGTATGAGCCGAAGAAGAAGTCAAAGTTTGCTACGATTGAAGCCGCAAAGCCGGTTGATGATCTCGCAAAACGCTTAAAGGTCTTATACAGTGGACAAGACAAAGCCGGCGAGTTTTACCGGCAGTTTCACCAACTGTTGTTTTCTTATGTCTCTAATCGGGTGCCTGAGATCGCAGATGAGCTATATAAGATAGATGATGCGCTTAAGGCGGGCTTTGGCTGGGAGATAGGCGCTTTCGAAAGCTGGGACGCACTTGGCGTAGCTAAGACTTTGGAGCAGATGAAAGCTAAAGGCCTAAAGGTAGCAACATGGGTGGAAGAGATGTTGGCCAAAGGTTTTACAAGCTTCTATAAGATTGAAAACGGACAGAGGAAATATTATGATCAGCGTAGTCAGTCGTATCTGTCAATTCCAGGTTCCGGTAGCTTTATTATCCTTGAGCATCTGGACGAAAAGATAGTATGGAAAAACAGTGCTTGCGCGCTTTATGATATTGGTGACGATGTAGTGGCTTTGCGATGGAACACGAAGATGAACAGCATTGGCGGCGAGGTGCTGGAGGGAGTGAATAAATCTGTAGCGATAGCCGAAGACAGATACAAAGGGCTAGTGATTGCCAATAGTGGTGCCAACTTTAGCGCTGGTGCTAATGTAGGGTTGATATTCATGTTTGCCATCGAGCAGGAGTACGACGAGCTTGATTTTGCGATACGTCAGTTCCAAAATACTACCATGCGCCTGCGGTATAGCAGTATACCCGTGGTAGTAGCGCCACATGGAATGACGCTCGGCGGCGGCTGCGAAATGTGCCTTCATGCAGATGCGGTGCAGGCCGCAGCTGAAAGCTATATTGGCCTTGTAGAGATGCATGCCCGCCCACAGGATGAGCGCCATGAACGGCGTCCACTGCCAGACGTCGACCAGCACGAGCGACACGAAGGCGCCCAGCGGCGTCCCCAGGACGTCC
>DATJDP010000036.1:0-6725 GCA_035497355.1 Flavipsychrobacter sp. | reverse complement strand
ATGCAAAAGTCATTTTTGTACATGCAAAAGAGACTTTTGTACATGCAAAGACCATTTTTGTATATGCAAAAGACATTTCTGGACATGCAAAAGTTATTTCTGGACATGCAAAAGACATTTTTGTCTATGCAAAAACCACTTTTGTACATGCAAAACCACTTTTTGTATATGCAAAACAGACTTTTGTATATGCAAAAATGTCTTTGTGACACGCAAAAACTACTTTTGGACATGCAAAACGAAGTTTTGGATTTGCAAAACTACCTCTGGTACGAGTGCTGGGAACGCTGTTAAACGCCACAAGAATTACGGTAGCTTAAAAAAGAATGGGAAGAATGCGCATGCGTTAGAATCCCCTTCTTATAGTAAGTTTTAAGCCGCGGAAGAGCAATCTGAAAACCATGACGATACACGAAGCACAGCCGTACTTAGATAGTGTGCTGGTTTTAATATCTGATCTGATGATAGTTTTTTTTGTTAAAATTGCTATATTTATAGCCCCAACCTTGGGTTTTGAAAAACGGTCTATTTATAATAGTTAAACAATTCATTTTCCTACAAAGCAACTGATTGTTATGAAGAATATGTTTACCCTGAAAAAAACTTTACTATCCGGACTTGTATTGGCGATGGTGATGACGCTGAGCTTTCAGGCGAAGGCACAGCCGTTCAACTTTGCATCTAGTTTTTATTATTCCACGGTTTTTGATAATTCACCAGGTGGAGGTACTGGTGGGCCATTACCAGCCCCTGGCTATGGTGCTTATATTTATAACGATGACAATATTCCTCCTTATCCTGCAACAGCAATCGGGGATTATACTTATGTGGCCACTGGAGGGTACATAAAGATATGGTGGCCTGTCATCTTGGCGATTCAGAACAATCCGATCAATAAATTTGTCTTCTTTTTTAACGACAGGCCTCCTACCCACATGGAAATAGAGCATTGGAATGGAACGGCTTATGTTACTGATACAGTCTGGAATTCACAGGTTTCTATGACCGGAGATTCCATAAGCTTAGTTAACCCTATTACAATTCTCTCTGTAAACGATACAATTCGAATTAATAATATAACCGGATACTCCGGAAATCCCACATTCCGTGAGATTAGGCTGTATAGCCTTCCAACCTGTTCGGGAACGCCGACAAACAATAACGTGTCAGTTGACGGTATGACATCTGGTGGATATCAATATCAGGTGACGTCTTTAAACGCCTGCCTTGGTACTCCGATCGCTCTCCATGCTGAAAGCGCCTTTTTTGAGAATGGACATCACTACCAATGGCAGATATTAAAGGCTAATTCTTCAACATGGCAAAGCATCCCTGGTGCTACTTCAATGGGTTACCTTACTGAAGCACAATGTAATGCTCAATATAGAGTGGTAGATACCTGTGTGGCAAGTGGTCAATTTGCTATTAGTAATAACACCGTTACCGTTACTGTTACATCTCCGACCTATGCTACGATACCTTACTTTCAGGATTTTGAAAACTGGGTAACGACTTGCGTTCCTACTCCGTTTACATTTAACGTGCCTGATGCAAGTTGGGTTAATACAAACTCTTTTGGCGACAGTTCCTGGCGCGTAAATATACAAGCTGTAAATAATGCAACGCCTTTCCCCGCTATCGTGCAGACTGGTTATACAGCCGGTTGGGGAAGCAACAACGGATTTTACTCGCCCAACGCTAAAAGCGGCACTTACAGTGCAAGAGCGCACTCATCGAGAGTTGATCCTTATTCTCCAACAAATCTTAACCTTTATTTGAATTGCAGTGGCAGCACAGGAACGAAGCAGCTATACTTTTACATGATTAACAAAGCAAACGGCGCAGCTGTCCCTCCTGGTGTTGATTCGTTGCGGATCTTAATGTCTGTGGATAGTGGAACCACTTGGCAAAGATTGGACGCCTTTGATACTGCTGTTACATGGAAACGCCGCTCTGTGGCAATTCCGTCAAACTCGCCGACTACAATTCTACGTTTTCAGTCTATGACATACGATAATCGTGAGAATACAGATATTGGCATAGATAGTGTGTACATTGCAGGCCCTTGTTCTGGTAATCCTTTAGCTGGTAGACTAACCCCAGGCGGGACCTTATCAGCATGTGCTGGTACTTCTTATTACCTAACTACCGTTGGAACTACGATGGCAGGAGGGTTAGTTTATACTTGGGAGCAGTCTTCTTACAATGCAGGAACCTGGTCTGCCTTTACTGCAGTTAATGGTGGTATTGGTTCTAGCACTCAGTTTTTTAATACACCACCGCTTTATGATACCATCCGTTACAGGATGAAAGTTCAATGCGGCCCAACTGGTACTGCAGATTACACGGACACTATTACTATTAATGTAGCAGAACGCTACTATGCTCAATTGCCATATATGCAGGGTTTTGAAACGTGGACGAGCAAGTGTAGTACAAATGATGTTCCTGTTTCAACAATACCTACAGATCCTTTGAATTGGGCAAATAATCCGGCCTCGGGATGGAACACCTGGAGACGAGATGATCAGGGAACCAGTGGTGGATGGTTCAGTGCTGCAAACGGAAGCTATAGTCCTTTAGTAGGACATTCAGCTCGTTTTCACTCGGCTGGAACGTTTTTGGGTCAAACAGGCAATCTTGATGTCCTTTTTGACGGAAGTTCAAGTACAGGAAACAAAGAAGTCCGCTTTTTTCAGACGAATACGAACGGAGGTGATTCTTTAAGAGTATACTATTCAACAGATGCTGGGGTGAATTTCACCAGCCTCGCTTCTTACGGTGCAAATGCTGCAGGATGGTACCAATCTATCCTTCAGGTGCCATGTAATACCGGAACCTGCGTGGTGCGCTTTCAGGGATATGGTCAGTTTGGTACTACATCGGACATCGGTATTGATAGTTTAATGATCCTTCCTCCTTGTTCGGCAATTCCAACCGCTGGTGTTATCAGTAGTGATACTCCTTGTTCCGGTGCCACATTTACCTTGCAGCTTTCAGGCTACTCGGTATCAGGAGGTATCACTTATATATGGGAACAGGCTCCTACTGCTACAGGCCCATGGGTACCAGCAGGTTCTACCACTACTTATCTTACTACCAGTATAACGGCAAATACTTATTATCGTGTTCGCGTTAATTGCGCTGCCTCTGGTCAGCAAGACATTACACCAGTTAGATACATTCCTCTGGCAAGCTTCTACTGGTGCTATTGCACATCGTATGCAAGTGTAGGTGCAGGTGCAGACATAGGCAGTGTTGCGGTGAAGAAACTGCCTTACGGTATTCCGGTATTCACTAATGGCTCCGCCACCCCGGTGAATAATAATGGAGGGGCAAACAAAACCTACAGTGACTTCAGGAATCCAAACAGCCCGATTCCGGTATATCGCGATAGCAGCTATTCATTTACTATCAAGCAGATCAATAGCGGCAGTTTTACGAGTCCCGGTACTACTATTTCAGTATGGATAGACAGCAACCACAATGGCGCATTCGATGCCAATGAAATGATTGCTGTGAAAAACTCAGTAAATACCACCAATCCACAACAAACCGTTATTGATACATTTAATGTACCGGCAACAATGAGGGTAGGGCTCACAGGGCTTCGGGTGATCATGCAACAGGGTACCAATCAGATACCGGCGGCCTGCGGACCTTTTTCAGCAGGAGAAACAGAGGATTATCTGATAGACATCCGCTATCACCCTTGTCTTGGCGCGCCTAATACAGGGCTTGTCTGGCTGAGTGATTCACTTGCTTGCCCTGGCTATGCTATAACGGCACTTGATACAACACATGAACATGAGTTGTATAACCTGAGTTGGGTATGGCAATACTCCCCCGACAGCAATGCATGGGCAAATATCGCAGGATCTGCAGGCAGGGATACAGTAACACAAACCGTTACAGGTCAAACATACTTCAGGCTGCAAATGGTATGTCTGGAAACGTTTGATACTGCCTATTCCAATGCACCTAAAGTAATCATCAATCCTCCGTACGCATGTTATTGCCTCAGTATGGCAGTTGGCGGCGCAATGGATACCAGCGATATTGGCGGTGTGACACTGGATGATATGACGATCTACAACAGCGGTCCGCACTTGCTGAATCCTACGGCTTACAGATCCCATACGGACTATACCCGTACAGATACACTGGATCTTTTTGTTGATTCGACGTACTACATCAGTGTTTACCATACTATGAACTCTGCTTTCCATCATGATGCGAAGATCACGCTGTTCATGGATCTGAATAATGACTTCATGTACACCCGTTATCCTGTGGAGGAACTGATCTGGACCGGATATAGCTCTGCAAACAACTTCGTGGTGACAGATAGCATAAGAATACCATCTTATGCAATGCCAAATGTGCTTACGGGTATGCGACTGATCCTGAATAACGATATAGGGCCAAATACGCCTTCTGACAGTGCCTGCGGTGTATATACGTCGGGAGAGACCGAAGACTACGTTGTGCGGTTCCATGTGCCTTTTAGCGTAGGCGTTCATCCACTTGATAACGTTACACGGCTTTCCATTTATCCGAATCCGACAGATGGTAAATTCAATGTATGGTTTGAGGCCAAAAAAGCTGTAGAACATGCAACCATTACCGTAACAAACCTTACAGGTCAGAAGATACTGGAAAGAGAATTCAACAAGCCGGGTAGGCAATTCCTTAAAGAGATTGATCTCAATGGCGTGGCGCGTGGAGTTTATCTCGTAGAGCTTCGTGCAGACAATGAAAAACAAATGCAGAAGCTGATTGTGAAATAGCAAATGCAAAGCATAAAATAGGAAATGGGTTGCCACGCGGCAACCCATTTTGTTTGGTCTATACTTTTTCATTGCAAACGGGGTGAATCAATCTTTTTTTATCATGCATTTAGATTGCTTCTGGTAAAACCCTCGCAATAACGCCGTTTTTTGGCTTTTTCCCGTGTCATTACTCGCCGTGTACCGCATTCAGATTGCTTCGGTGCATCCTCGTGATGAGGCAGTTTTATGGCTTTCGCTAACGGTTACGTCGTGCAGCCAACAGCTGCCTCATAAAATAACAAACTCTTTGAAAAAAGCAAGCGCAACATGTCATAAATTACACACATTCAGGTGTTGAAAACACGTGGATTCTGCTATGGTAGCCGCTCCGCCGGTTTATCCACAAGGCATTGGATAAATAAAACCCAAACGAAAACAGGGGTTTGATATTTTCGTATTCGTCTCCCAAAAAATAAATACATCAAAATATTCAGCTCAATGAGTGCGAAAACTAAAAATAAAGCAGCCGGTCTTTCATTTCAACGTCACTATACAAGAGATGGCGTAAGTCCGTTTGATATGTTCGAATACGATTACCGCACATCGGTGATCCGTAATCCGAACGGTGAAAAAGTATTTGAAATGACTGACGTGGAAGTGCCAAAGCACTGGTCTCAGATAGCTACCGATATCCTGGCTCAAAAGTATTTCCGCAAAGCCGGAGTGCCACAGCCGGATGGCTCATTGGGCCGCGAAACCTCTATTAAGCAGGTAGCTCATCGTCTGGCGCATTGTTGGAGAAGCTGGGGCGAGAAATACGGCTATTTTGGCAGCGCAAATGATGCTCAGGTATTTTATGATGAGCTTATCTACAGTATTCTTTACCAAAGCTGCGCACCCAATTCGCCTCAGTGGTTTAACACAGGTCTGTTCAGCAGCTACGGCATAGATGGCGCCGCACAGGGTCACTATTATGTGGATCCTGAAACAGAAAAGCTGGAGCGTTCGAAGAATGCTTACGAGCGGCCACAACCCCACGCATGCTTCATCCTGAGTGTAGATGATGATCTGGTAAATGAAGGCGGCATCATGGACCTTTGGGTGCGTGAAGCAAGGATCTTTAAATACGGTTCAGGCGTAGGTACTAACTATTCGAATATTCGTGCAGAAGGCGAAAAGCTTAGTGGTGGCGGAACTTCCAGCGGATTGATGAGCTTTTTAAAGATCGGGGACCGCGCGGCTGGAGCGATAAAAAGCGGTGGTACCACCCGTCGTGCAGCCAAGATGGTTTGCCTTGACCTTGACCATCCGGAAGTAATGAACTTCATTGACTGGAAAGTAGAAGAGGAAAAGAAAGTGGCTGCATTAATTGCTGCCGGCTACTCATCCGAATATGAGGGCGAAGCTTATCGCACCGTTTCAGGTCAGAACTCGAATAACTCGGTTCGCATACCAAACGAATTTTTCCGTCGCCTTGCTAATAACGAGAACTGGGATATGACATCGCGTTCCGATGGCAAAGTGATGAAATCGATCCCTGCCAAAGAGGTTTGGGAAAAGATCTCTTATGCTGCCTGGCGTTGTGCAGATCCCGGTACGCAATACGATAGTACCATCAACGAATGGCATACTTGTCCTGAAGGTGGAAGGATTCGTGCATCCAATCCATGTTCAGAGTACATGTTCCTCGATAATACCGCATGCAACCTTGCATCCCTGAATCTTCGTCGTTTCTTTAATGAATCAGATAACAGCTTCGATGTTGCAGGTTTTGAATATATGACACGTCTTTGGACGGTGGTGCTGGAAGTTTCAGTATTGATGGCTCAGTTCCCTTCTCCTGAAGTGGCACAACTAAGCTACGATTACCGTACGCTTGGCCTCGGTTATGCAAACCTTGGCTCTATGCTGATGGTGAGCGGTATTCCTTATGACAGTGAAGAAGCGAGAGCC
>DATJDP010000035.1:0-8087 GCA_035497355.1 Flavipsychrobacter sp. | reverse complement strand
CGAAAATATTACAATGAAATAAGCGTAGGCCTCGACTTCACAGCCAGAGACCTGCAGCAAAAACAAAAAGAAAAAGGGTTGCCATGGGAAATCGCTAAGGCCTTTGACTCATCTGCGGCGGTAGGGGAATTTGTACCGATCGATGAATCGATGAAACTCAATGATCTGCATTTCGAGCTTAAGCTGAATGAACAGATCGCACAAAAGGGGCACACCGGTGACATGATTTTCTCAATCAACAAGATTATCCAATACACCTCTCAATTCTTCACGCTTAATATTGGAGATCTGATCTTCACGGGTACACCTGCAGGCGTTGGCCCGGTAAATGTTTACGACAAACTGGAAGGCTTTCTGGAAGGGCAAAAACTGCTGGAAGTGAATATCCGTTAACCGGCACAGAGTTTATCAGCTTTACAAACTTATTGCTTTCAGTTTTTGCTTCAGTTCATCTAAACCGTTTATATCCGCGAGCAAACGCTGATCCATATCCAGCAGCATCTGTGAATTGTGGCGCAATAAAGTATTCCGGAATGTGTCATAGTGAGACCAGGGGTGTTGTGGTGATAGGTTTCTTGTAAGCCTCAGGCATATCTCTTCCCCATAATCGCTTAGCAGTAAACGGCTGACAACCACAAGGACTGCATATAAAACCGTGACTTCCCTGGCCTTTATTTCGATAGGAGCGCCCGGCAGTAATAGCATTAAGTAATTATGTAGAACACCTAACTGCTCCGGAGTGATAGCAGCTGAAATCCTGTAGTCATTACCGCCCAACTTCACTTTCTCAAAATGTATCTGAATAATATTGGTAAGAAACTGCAAATAGGGAGCAAAATGAGGCATATCCCTTACCACTAATACATTTTTCTCCGAGGTTTTTCCCGCTTGCTTCATTAAGAGTGTGATTTACTGTAAGTTACAGCTTTCTTATTGATGTTCAATGGACAAACAAATATCTATATTGATAATAATGTTGATCCTTTGCGCTTATGAATCTTCTTGTATATTTTGCTTTGGTTTAAATGCAACCTTTGACCTAGGTGGATACATTTCTTGAACTAAACCGACACAAGCTAAAACGTGCTTTCTTTCTCGCATCACTGGTTTCTTTAGGCCCTGTGGCATTATTTGTCTTACCTGCTTATTTTTTCGGGAATTTGCAAACAGGACAACTACTTACTTCAATAATATTGGGCATAGGTATTGGCTCTCTTTTCCTTATACTTCTCACATATTTGACTTGGCTGGTCAACCGTAGAGCCAGGCATAAAGTCTTCGCCAAAGCTCCCTTTTATGACATAGAGAATATTGGTTTTTATAAATCATATATTGGTAGCAATTCAAAATGGTCGCTGACGGAGGAAATAAGGGAAGGAAAACTTAATGGTTTCACTTTAAGAATGGACTTCTCTAAAGAAAGGGGCCGTCACTTTATAGAATTTAATATTCCTGTTGAATGGAAAAAACTTGACAAAATCGAGTTCAATCGCTTAACCCAAAAATTAAAACAGCATAACATAAAGCTTAGAATCGGAAGCTTGGTTAAGTTGTACGATACAAAACAACAGATGCTACCGACAGTATCCGAGCTAAAGCATGACTTAGAGCTGTTTACAACACTTCTTCAACAGGAAGGTTTCAAACCAAAGTCGTGACAAGAAACAAGGGGAGACCGCGTGTGCGGTCCAACTGCTTTTATGTCTGGAAAAGGCCGGAACACCAGGGCTAAAACTGCATTTGTGCCGGAAAAAAGGGCAAAAGCACTGATTTCATATTGAATCCTCTTGGCACCGGGTGCAAAACGACGTTTTGCACCCGGCAAAACGTTTGGAGCGGGTGCTAAAACACTTTTCACACCCGGAGAAACGTTTAGAGCGAGTGCTAAAAGACTTTTCACACCCGGAGAAACCTTCCGAGCGGGTGCAAAAACACTTTTCACACCCTGTGAAACCTTCCGAGCGGGTGTGAAAACACTTTTCACACCCGGTGAAACCTTTTGAGCGGGTGCTAAAACACTTTTCACACCCGGTGAAACCTTCCGAGCGGGTGTTAAACGACGTTTCGCACCCGAAGCTGAGATTATCTTTAAGACAGTCAGGATTTTTGGGCCTACTATTCCTGTGGCACGGGAAGACACTCAAACCAGTTGGACACGCACTGGTGTACGCTTTCTTCCATGAAGAAATAATAGATGGCGGCTTACGTTTTTCAGCTTCAGTAATTCTATTCTCCAAAGCCATGACGGCCGTATAGTTATTTGCGTGCCATTGTGTTTCCAGAGCAACGAAACAACAATAAAGCAAAAAGAGACCGCTTCCGCAGTCTCCTTTCGTTTCTTTTCATTGCTTCTTTTAAGCCTCAGCCATCGCTCTTCCCAAGATAGCGGGGTCAAAAAACACCAGTCCGTTTGCTTTACCGATAGCAATGCCTTCCTCATGCATTCTGTCTATAGCATGGTTAAATTGCGTTTCTTCGACAGATGGGTCCATATTTTTTATCTCTTTATAGGTAGCTCGCGCTATGATCTGCGGATCATAATCCAACCCTTTCTGAACAAAAGCATTATGGGTGTTTCTCACTTTGTTGATAACATAATTGATGATTTGTTGAATTTCCATAAGCCTATATTTTATTAGTTAAAAAATGGATTTTATGTCATAAAAAATCACAGGAAAACTATGCCTCGGCAAGCTCCATTGACTCTTGAGAATGTGCTTCGGAAAGCTTCTTCTGCAAGTCGTAAGGGACTGCCGCATAATGGTCGAACTTCATTCTGAATCTCGCCCTTCCCTGCGTCATACTTCGTAAAGAAGAAGCGTAGCCATACATTTCGGCATGCGGCACCATGGCCTTTATCACGGTAAATTGCCCTTCCGTATCAAAACCATCAACTACAGCACGGCGTGATTGAAGATCGCCCATCACACTTCCTGTCATTTCGTCGGAACACAGTACTTCTACGAGGTCTATTGGTTCCAGCAGTTGTGGGTCTGCGTCCTGAAACGCCTGTCGAAACGCCATAGCACCCGCCGTTCTAAAAGCCATATCATTGCTGTCTACCGGGTGCATCTTTCCATCATAAACGCATACCCGCACATCGCGTACATAAGAGCCCGTGAGCGGACCATGCTGCATTTTGTCCATCACTCCCTTAAGTATAGAAGGAAGAAAGCGAGCGTCAATTACGCCACCAACAATGCAATTGTAATAAGAAAGCTTCCCTCCCCACGGAAGGTCAACTTCTTCCTTTCCACGCACCGTTAGTCCATGCGGCTCGGGCATATCCTCGTACCATGGCTCTATGCGCAACGTTACTTCGCCAAACTGGCCTGCACCGCCCGACTGCTTTTTATGACGATACGTGGCATCGGCAGCTTTGCGGATTGTCTCCCGATATGCGATCTTAGGCTTTTTATAACCTACGTCCAGATGATAAAGATTCTCCAGCTTCCATTTGATAACTGCAAGATGCATATCTCCCTGACAATGCAGTAGCGTTTGCCCTAATTCCGCACTTACCTCCACCTGCAGTGTAGGGTCTTCTTCTCTAAGCTGCTGCAATGCAACGGCCAGTTTCTCTTCTTCTCCTTTTTTATTATTCGCTATCGCGATACTCATCTTAGGCTCAGGGAAGTCAATTGGGACAAGCGCAACTCTCTTTCCTTTTTCATGAAGGGTATTGTTGGTATGTGTATTCTTCAGCTTTAAAGTTGCTCCAATATCTCCGGCTACCAATTCGTTCACCGGTGTTCTTTTATTCCCCTCCACCATGAAAAGCTGGTTTATCTTCTCCGTAGCGCCGGTATTTTCATTTACCAGTTCCATTCCGGTTCTTACTGTCCCTGAATAGACTTTAAAGAAACTCAACTCACCAATATGATGTTCGTTCATAGTCTTGTAAACAAAGACACACGGTACGCCATTAGGATCGCATTTCAGTTCGCTGTCATCAGTAGTTCTTTGCGGCGGCATTTCTGTAGATGGCGGACACACATTGTCTATATAACCCATTAGCCTTGCAACGCCCCGGTTTTGCAATGCTGACGCACAAAAAACGGGAAAGAGATCATGACGGATCATAGAAAGATGCAGACCGTTCTTCATCTCATCTTCCGTAAGCTCGCCCTGATCAAAGTATTTTTCCATCAGCGTCTCGTCATTGGATGCAATGGATTCAATCAATTCTTTATGCAATGCCTCTGCCCTTGCTTTTTCTGCTTCAGGAATAGCCAGCTTCTCAGGCTTTGGGGAATCTCCATAACGGTACATCACCATGTTGAGGACATCAATAATGGCGTTAAAACCTAACCCAGGATTTACCGGATATTGCACTAACACCACATTGCTGCCGAAATGCGTTTTTGCTTCGTGGAAAGTCTTTTCGAAGTCAGCCTTTGGATGGTCAAGTTGGTTGATCAGAAAGATCAAAGGTGTTTTAAACTGCTCAGTGTATTCCCAAATGATATCTGTCCCCACTTCCACGCCGGTGCTCGCATTCAGAAGCATGACGCCTGTATCCGCCACACGAAGCGCGCTGATCACCTCTCCCGCAAAATCATCATAGCCCGGGGTATCAAGAATGTTGATCTTATACCCTCGCCACTGGGTGTGCAGCAGCTTTGAAAAAATGGAATTCCCTCGTTGCTTTTCGAGATCAGTGTAGTCTCCTACCGTGTTTTGCTCTTCAATGCTTCCTCTTCTGTGAATCAGACCTGCCTCAAAGAGCATGGCTTCAGCGAGTGTCGTTTTACCGCTGCCGGAATGACCCAGCAGTGCAATGTTCTTTACATGCGCACTATCGAATTCTGGCATAACAAAGGTTTTAAAAAGTTAAACCATGAAATGCCGGAGAGACGCGCCTCATTGGTAAAGAATCGGAGGCTGTTTGGTAGGTTCGGAAAAAAGAGCGTGTGGAGGCTACATCAAAGCGGCATTTGTTTTATCAACATAAATTTAAAAAAATCGTAAAACAAAAACTATTTATTTTTTCGTGCCAGAAAACGCCGTATGACTTGCTTCGGATAAGAAGCCGGAGAAGTAAGAGAGAGGCCGTATCATCCTGATACAGCCTCTCAGACTATTAATTGGCCGGGGCTACAACAGTGACTACCGGAGGGGTTGCTTCCTTCGCCTGACGATAAAGCGCTGTAAGGGTAAACTGTGAACCGATCACCGCCAGAAGCACAATCGAAGAAACGATAGTATTCAACCGGGTTTCCGGCTTTCTGATACCGGAGAAAAAAAACAAAGGCAGAAATACGAAAAAAGAAAGAATCAGATTGCTAAACCACATGATATTGGCGCCGGGCCATGACTGCACTTTAAATAACATAGAAAGGAAATAAAGGCTGCCGGAAAAAATGCCAAGTCCGAGGATTACGCGATCACGTATAGCTGGGATCTCCTGTATTTTGAAAATAAATAAGAGGGGCAGGAAGAAAAGACTAATACCGACAAAACCTAATGTCAGCAAGATGGCTGCGCCCGGCCAGTGCATTATTTTAAACACCGAGCCTACAACAAAAGCAAATACTGTAACAACACCACTTATTATCATTACCTTTTTCATTGCATAATAGTTTTTGAACGTTAATAAAAGGGCGGTTTCTTCTTCTATCTCACGCAATTCCTTTTTGTAAAAGGTTAGAATTACGGTTTGGTAGAATGCCCCGAAGTCGCCATTTTCTTCGAGGCCATGCTCTATGACGCAACAAATATGGTCTAACAGATCTTGCTGCAGGCTGTCTGTCTCGATGCCACGTGCACTGATGTCATCGAGTATAAACGCTATTTGTTGATCACTAAGCTGGTACATCAGGCGTTTTTCGTCTTTAGGTCCAACAAAAAACTTAGAGTATTGATGAAGTCTGTTAGTTCGCTGATCCGTTCTTTTGTCTTCGCAGCGCCCGCCTTGTTCAGGCTATAGTACTTGCGCATACGTTTGCCTATATATTCAATTTCCGTTTTAAGCAAGCCTTCCTGCTCCAGCGAGTGAAGCGTTGGGTACAGCGCACCTTCCGTAAGTTGTATCCTCTCTTTAGTAAGGTCCTTTACTCTTTGTGTGATCTCATAGCCGTACATCTTATTATTGTCTGCAAGCAGCTTCAGCACAATAGTCTTGAGCGTTCCTTTTATAAGTTCAGAAGAATAGATCATCTTTTTTATTTACCTAAGACAAATATACATAACATTCTTAGGTATCAAAATATCTTTTTTTGAAAGGGCATAATAATTATGCAATAGCTGACAAACACTACCTTATGGCCAAAGCTGACAAAAGCGCTGACGTAATTCTTATAGGTGCGGGCATAATGAGTGCTACGCTGGGCGTGATGCTTAAGGAACTTGACCCATCGCTTACGATAGAGGTTTATGAAAGGCTGGATGTGATAGCAGGCGAAAGTTCCGATGCATGGAATAATGCCGGCACAGGACACTCTGCTTTTTGTGAACTTAACTATACACCACGGCAGGAGGACAGCTCTATCAACATCACAAAGGCGGTGAAGATCGCCGAGATGTTTGAAATATCGCGCGAGTTCTGGGCCTATCTTGTAAAGAAGCAATACATCGAAAACCCTCGACAGTTCATCAATTCGGTGGCACACATGAGTTTCGTAACGGGGGAGAAAGATGTGCAGTTTTTGAAGGATAGATATGAGGCGCTCAGTCAACACCCATTGTTCGAAGGCATGAAGTATAGCGATGATCATAAAAAGCTGAGTAAATGGATTCCTCTGATGATGAAAGATCGCAAAAAGGACGAACCGATGGCCGTAACCAGGATGAAAATAGGCACAGATGTGAACTTCGGTTCCTTAACACGGTGTCTGTTCGAGCACTTGGGCAAACTGGATGGCGTAACCATTAAACTCTCGCAGGAAGTACTGGATATAGACCAGCAAAAGGACGGACGCTGGAAGATTACTTTTAAGGATCGCTGCTGCAAACAACACTATCAGTCGACGGCAGGTTTTGTATTCATTGGTGCGGGCGGTGGTGCGCTCCCTTTGCTGGAGAAGTCGGGCATACCGGAGGCGGATGGCTATGGTGGCTTCCCCGTGAGCGGCCAATGGCTGGTTTGCAACAATCCCAAAATTGTTGAAATGCACAATGCAAAGGTGTATGGCAAGGCAAAGACCGGCGCGCCGCCTATGTCGGTACCACACCTGGACACCAGACGAATTAAAAGCAGCAAAGCTTTACTGTTCGGGCCCTATGCGGGTTTCTCCACCAAGTTTCTGAAACATGGGGACTGGACGGATCTTCCTTCTTCCATCAATCTTAATAATATAGGCCCGATGCTCTCTGCCGGCTGGCACAATCTATCGCTTACAAAATACCTGATCTCGCAGGTGCTGCAATCTTCTGAAGACAGGATGGAAGCTTTGCAGGAATTCATTCCTGATGCGAAAGCGGAAGACTGGGAACTGGAGATCGCGGGACAGCGCGTTCAGGTCATAAAAAAAGACCCGGAGCATGGCGGCATGCTGGAGTTTGGCACCGAAGTGGTAAGCTCAAAAGACGGAACGATAGCGGCACTGCTGGGAGCGTCACCAGGTGCTTCCACGTCTGTTTCCATCATTGTTGATCTGCTGAAACGGTGCTTTAAAGATAAAATGCAATCGCAACAGTGGCAGGATAAGCTGAAGCAAATGATCTGCTCTTATGGTCAGTCGCTGGCTAATGATGCTACTCTGATAAAGAAATCTCGTGCCTTTACGGGCGAGACCTTAGAGTTGAATCAACAGGTTTTGGAAGAACATTAGCCAGACAATATGTATGTTTTCTTCTATAAGTAAATAGTGTCTGGTCGCTAACTTTTTTACCATTTATAATCCTATTTGTGAGTGGCGCGGCGTTATGTGGTCAAAACTGTCTTTTGGCTGTTCAAAGCCGCGAACAGAAGCCTGAAAAACTTAAAGGGATGCGTCAAAGACCATTCAGAACATTCCAACTTCCGAAGCAGATATCCCAAAGCCATTTCGGGATATCCCAAAATCATTTCGGGATATCCCATTGTCTCTTCCGCACATCCCAAAGCTTCAACTTGATATCCCAAAGCTTCAACTTGATATCCCAAA
>DATJDP010000034.1:0-11649 GCA_035497355.1 Flavipsychrobacter sp. | reverse complement strand
GGCACAGGATACAATACCAAGGCCAGGGGTTTTTGATGAAGGATACTTCTTTATAGGACCTGGCGATGTTTTGAAATTTAAAAGCTACGTAGCCTAAAGGCGTTGTGCATACCTGTGGCGGCTACATGGTGTACACGACCTACTCTTTTGTGAACGTATTCCAATACCAGCCGGATGATGTTTATTTCTGTACTGCAGATATCGGCTGGATAACCGGCCATAGCTATATTGTCTATGGGCCTTTGTGTGCCGGAGCAACCTCACTGATGTTTGAGGGGATACCCACCTGGCCGGATGCCGGAAGGTTTTGGGAGATTGTTGATAAATTCAATGTAAACATACTTTACACAGCACCTACAGCCATTCGCAGCCTTATGAGCCATGGGCTGGAACCGGTACGGAAGCATAGCTTGCAAAGCCTTAGGGTATTAGGAACTGTAGGTGAGCCAATAAATGAAGAGGCATGGCATTGGTTTCACGAACATATAGGCAAAGGGAAATGCCCTGTTGTGGACACCTGGTGGCAAACCGAAACCGGCGGCATTATGATATCTAATCTTGCTGGCGTGACACCGGAAAAGCCAACTTTCGCCACCCTTCCTCTGCCAGGGATACAGCCTGTGCTGATGGATGAACAGGGACATGAAATTACCGGCAATGGACTGGCAGGCAATCTTTGCATTAAATTTCCATGGCCGGGGATGCTGCGCACCACCTATGGAGACCACGAAAGATGCAGAACCAATTATTTCGCTACTTATGAAAACATGTACTTCACCGGAGATGGGTGCCTGCGTGACCTCCAAGGCAACTATCGCATCACGGGACGGGTAGATGATGTGCTGAACGTAAGCGGACACAGAATAGGGACGGCAGAAGTGGAAAACGCTATCAATATGCATTCGGGAGTAGTAGAAAGTGCCGTAGTTGGCTTCCCGCATGCTATTAAAGGACAAGGGATTTATGCCTTCGTGATCTATGATAACGCCAATATCACCGACGAGCTTTCAAGGCAAGATATTGCAGCAACGGTAAGCCGTCTTATCGGGCCGATTGCCAAGCCGGATAAAATGCAGTTTGTAACGGGGCTTCCCAAAACCAGAAGCGGGAAAATCATGCGGCGGATACTAAGAAAGATAGCAGAAGGCGAGACGCAAAACCTTGGTGATCTTTCCACCTTGCTTGACCCTGGTGTAGTCAACGAAATTATTGAGGGACGAATCGGGTAAGTCGCCACAGCTTAAACTATACTCTTTAAAAATTACATACTGTATCTTCGCCGCCAGCGTTATATTTTAAAGCAACATCCATAAATGCGCCTGAAGTATCTTCTCATTATCATGCTATTATCCGTCCAGACACCAAGCTTTGGACAGCGCCGCATCTTAAACATGCCCGAGCATGACGATAAACTATATTATTTCGGACTCACCTTCGGAGCCAACTTCTCGCAGTACCGCATCAAGTATTCTCCTTCTTTCACAGAAACGGATACATTCAAGACCATACAGCCTAAATGGAGCCCCGGCTTCAATCTCGGCCTGATGGCAAACCTGCGCTTGAATAAGTTTATTGATCTGCGCTTCATCCCCTCCCTCACTTTTGCAGACAAGAGAATGACGTTCACTATGTCTCCTAACGACAGCAGCTCCGACAGGTCTATAGAATCTATCTACATGCACCTTCCGCTGCAACTGAAGTTTAAGAGCGATCGTATCAAGAACTTTAGGTTTTATGGAATGCTGGGAGGGAAATTTGACTACGACCTTGCGGCTAACGCCCGTTCAAGGCGTTCTGATGAATGGCTGAAAGTAAAACCAGTTGATCTGGGTTATGAACTGGGCGTGGGCTTCGAGTTCTACTATCCTAACTTCATTTTCTCTCCGGAAATAAAGTTAAGTCAGGGTCTCGGCAATCAGATATATCATGATAAGAGCGTTCCCATCACCAATGCAATTGAAGAACTGCACACCAGAATGATTGTTATTTCCATTCATTTGGAAGGTTAGATGGTTTTGTGACTTGAAAAGCGAGCCGCGGTCTGCAGGCTATACGGTTCCTTCGTACTTAAGCCATGTTGCCTATTTTAGCATCATAATTATGCAATATGAGCTCAATAAACCGACTCTTTGTTTTAGCAATAGCATTTCTTTTAACTGTCCCCTCAGTAAAGGCAAAACAAAGGAGTGCTGAAGCCGTGAAGGATAGTCTTAGGGTGATTGCTTGTCAGATGTCGAAATCGGATCAGGAGATTCGCCAAGCTTTAAATGATGCAGAGAAAACCGGTAATGAATCACAATTAAGAGAACTTGACAATATGCGCGACTCTATAGATCGCGTCAACATTAAACTACTAGGGGATTTGATCAGAACTGTTGGATTTCCGTGTCCGAAACTGTTCGGAATAGGAACCTGCTATCCTTTTGGGGTATTGTATCATTGGTCAAAAGAATTTCCCGAGTCTTTCAACGATCCGGAAACCACGAAATACTTCAAGAAAGAAATAGAACAGGGCCATCTTCCCTTAGCAATAATGGACATGGCTTATTTTCTTTTTGTATCCTATACGTCACATGACATGACGATGTTTGAACCCATCAATGCTGCGAGGAAAAGCTATGGCTTGGTTGCCTATACGAAAGATCAATTCATGAGGAAAGAAACAATCACACCTCTGGTTAAGTGACATTACCAAAATATACGCCTTATAGTTCAGAGGAAACTTCCTGAAAGTAAAAAAGCCGCGACTTGCGCGGCTTCTAATATTTTAAAAGGAAATGGTCTTAAGAAATTTTCTCGACCTGCATATAGTTTAGCTCTACAGGTGTAGCACGACCAAAGATCTTTACTACTACCTTAAGCTTCTTCTTCTCTTCATTTACTTCTTCCACCGTTCCGTTAAAATCATTGAACGGACCATCTATTATCTTCACTGTTTCGCCTACTATGTACGGCTCTGCATATCCGATACCCTGTTCGCTCACTTCATCCATCTTACCGAACATCTTATTCACTTCCGACTTGCGCAGCGCTGTAGGATGATCTTTACCCAGAAAATGGATGACACCAGATATACTCTTTACCGTCTGTATCATATCGTCGGTAAGCTTGCCATCGGCAGCCTCCAGCATAAGATATCCGGGGAAAAGGATTTTTTCACGCAATACCTTCTTACCGGCTTGAACCTTGAACACTTTCTCAACCGGACACAATACCTGCAAAATAGCGTTAGTCCATCCGCTAATCTTCACTTCCTTATCCAGGTACTCCTTTACTTTCTTTTCCTTACCACTTACTACTCTAAGGACATACCACTTTGTATCCTGATTTGCTACCGCTTCACTCATCGTTGTCATGTTTACTTGCCTAACAGGTTATAGATCATTCGCAGCACCTGCTCGCTGAAGAAATCCATGCCGAATATCAACATAGTGATGATAAACAGCGAAATGAGCATAATAATTGTTGATTGCTGCAATTCCTCCCATGAAGGCCAGCTCACTTTATGAACCAGTTCATCAAAAGCCTCGGTAACGTAGTTTCCTGATTTTGCCATTGTTTAAAATTTGGTAATGCAGATGATCAACTACCTGATGATTTGTGTAAATTCTCAAGTCATCAAAATTGGCTAATCATCAAATTAATAGACCCGCTGATTAAGAGTCAGCTGCTCTACCCTGCACGGGCACCCGGATTCGAACCAGGATCAAAGGTTTTGGAGACCTCTATTCTACCGTTGAACTATGCCCGTATTAGTTATTAGTGTTCAGTAATAAGCGGTAAGATAACAAACTTTTCTTACTACTGATGTAAACTAAAAAGCCAAAAGAAAATCTTTTGACCTTTTAAGAAGGGCAAAGGTAATGCAAAACTTTTGGAAATTGAGACGTTCTTTCACGATTTTAGGCATCTTTAATTTCTGCCATTTATTACTCTTACTCCGGGTAATGGCACTTTTCAGGAAAGGAAGATGCGTGTTTATATATAAGGTTGCGGATGAAGTCATTGTCCTGCATCGGCTCTAATTGCTTTTGCAAGCTGTCGAGATTTTTCAGCTGCCGTTCATCTTCAATATACCCCATGCCGTAAAAATTTCCCTTATGCACCAAAATGCAGCTTTGTTCGTTATCATGCATCCCTCTGTCCACATAAGCAAATGTAGGCAGGTGCCCACGCAGCCAGTCGAGCGCTTCATCTACCTGAATGTTGTATACCTCCGCCTTACTAAGACAACTCCCTTTACACCCTATCTCATCCTCTGAGATTTCACAAACGGGTACCTTCGCCAGGTTGCAAAGCCTCGGACACAAGCCAAATGTTGAAATCATTTCTCTGATACGTGTATGCCCCTCAACAATCGTATTGAAATTGTAGACAGGGCTAAAGCACTGTCTGTGTTTTTCAATGGTAAGGCGTTTATACCCAAGCTGATCTTCATACACAAACAAGCCGAATCGTGGCAAATAGCCACGCTGACTTCTGTTATACAAGGGCCAAAGCCTGCGTATTTCGTTGCTTTCGAGGATGTGGGCCATCAGCTCTGTTGCACATTCTTTATAGCTTATCTTATAGATATCGCGCAGGAAATCCTGCTTTTGCTTGCCGGTCTTATTATTAGAAAAATGGCTCTTTACCCGTTTAATGATATTCTTCGCCTTGCCAACGTAAATAATCTTACCCGTTGCGTTGTAGAAATAGTAAACGCCGGCACAGGAAGGCAGCCTATCCACCTGCTCCACAGGCAAGTGGGGAGGAAGATATTGCTCCTTACTTCTGCCCTTCAGCATGTCCTGTATCACATTCTTATCATCCTTTTCTACAAGCAGTTTGAATAATATTGCCGTTGCTTTTGCATCTCCTCCCGCACGATGATGATCGCGGTGGTCAATGCCGATCTGATGGCAAAGATGCCCCAGCCCATAACGTTGCAAACCCGGAATGATCTTTCTTGCCAGCCTTAGCGTGCAGAGCTTTTTAGCATTCCATTCAAAGCCTGCCTGCTCCAGATGATGCTTTACAAAAGAATAATCGAAATTGACGTTATGCGCCACAAAAACCTTGTCCTGCAATAGCTCGTGAACCTGTGCAGCCACCTCGGTAAACGACGGAGCAGTAGCTACCATACCATTGGTAATGCCGGTAAGGGACTGAATAAATAGTGGAATATCGCGATGAGGATTAACGAGCGTTTCATAAAAATGAAGCACTTCTTTGCCATCATGTATCACAATGGCTATTTCGGTAATGCCATTGCCCAATGCATAACTCCCTGTCGTTTCAATATCAACTATCGCGTAAAGCATCCCTCCAAACCGACTCTTAGAAGACCGGAATATGCGAAGTTATCGAAACAGGATTTTTTGAAAAGAAAGTTTTTTGGTGCCTGCTCTAGGTTTTCCCATTGCGTTTTATAGTAGTAGAATCGCTCTGGCTGGATTTTATCTTCTTACCGTTCCGATAAACGTTTGTGAAAAGAAGACTGCCAGCTGCATAAAATTTAATAGTAACATTCTCCGCTTTGCTGTCCCAGGCGGTTTTTCCCGGTTCGTAGATCTGCTCTCTTATGAGTTCTCCGCCCTTGTTGTAGAATTTCCAGGTGCCGGATTTGCATTTATTGTGATAAAAGCCTTCATGTTCTATCTTACCATTTTCATAGTTGCCGTAGGCGCGTCCTTCAGGTACGGCATTTTTCCAAAACCGGAATTGCTTTATAGAGCCATCGTAGTAGTAAGTTACCTCGTCTCCGTCTACATACTCGGCTTTGTCCGTTACCTTAAAAATCCGTTTGGCATACACCTTCCCATCAGGATAATACTCAGTATAAGTACGGCAGGAGCAGGAAGGATTATAATGGATCGACATTTGAAGCTTTCCATCTTCATTATATACACTCGTGGTCTTCGACAGACTTTGCTGAGCATGCGCTATGCCAGCCGAAACGGTAAAAATAATGAGGAAAAAAAACTTCATAGAAACGTGTAAGGTAGTATTTATAGAAAAAGGACTACCACTATTGACTTAGCAAAAAACGATCCCTTTAATCTTAAAGGAATCTTTAAATCATGATTTATTTAGGCAATAGCATCCTGTAGTCTACCCTTACCTTCCCGGCGGTAATATCTTCCAGTTTCTTTTTTATCAGGCGCTTTTTTAAAGATGGCAGATAATCAATGAAAAGTTTCCCTTCTATATGATCGTACTCGTGCAAAATGACGCGGGCGGTAATGCCGTCAAATTCGGCTTCGTGCTCCTGGAAGTCCTCATCCATGTAGCTTAACTTCACCTTTGACGGACGACTGATATCTTCCCGCACTTTGGGGATACTAAGGCAGCCTTCATTGTAAGCCCATGGCTTGCCGGTTTCTTCTATTTTATGCGCATTGATAAAAGCCTGCTTTACTGGCTTTTCATTGGGGTAATCGCGCTTGTCCTGATCATCGAAGCCTTCTACTATCTGCTCTGTATCTATTACAAAAATGCGTACCGCCTTATTGACCTGAGGAGCAGCAATGCCCACACCATTGGTATGGTACATGGTTTCCCACATATCAGCGATCAACTTTTTCAACTCAGGATAATCAGGTGTAACGTCTTCGCAAACCTTTCTTAATACCGGATGTCCGTAAGCCACAACTGGTAAAACCATCTAATAACTCTATTTTAAAAGAGGCAAAGATACTAACGATCTTTTATTGTAGCCTTACAGTATTGTTATATGTACTGCGATGAATGGGAGTTCATCAATCAGAAGATCGTGCTTGTCCTACTCTGCTTTGATCTTTGGAAGGAATGGCAACACAAAAAAGAGCTGGATGGCGATAAGTATACCTAAGCTTAGATAAGTGCTGACAAAGCAGAGCAATGCACCCGCGGCGTACAAAGACTGGGCAAAGAGCCCTCTTCTGACCATTGCCTTCTTTATTTCATTCTTCCTTACCAGTGTAGCCTTGAAATAATTGTGTTTGTCGGCATAATTAAAAATCCAGAAGAGCATCAATCCGAGCAGGAAAAGGTTGAACCAGTAGATACCAATCGCAAATCGGAAGCTGAGGTATTCGCTGAGAAAGGCTGTAGTAAAGGGCGTAATAGTTACGAAAAGCAGAAAAGACAGGTTTATCCAGTTAAAGTTTCTGTCACTCTTGTCAATATATTGAAACTGGGAGGAGTGGCTTGTCCAGAAGATGCCAAGTGTCATAAAACTCAGGAAGTAACTGAGAAGTTTAGGCGCGAGTTTGCCGAAAGCGGTGATAATGTCGTTTTCATGAGCAATATGCTAGGCTACGGGCACTCTAATATCTAATACAAGCAACGTCAGAGCAATAGCAAATACACCATCGCTCAGCGCCTCTATCCTTTGGATGTTTTGCCCTGCAATTTGATTGTATAGTTTCATTTATCTCTAAATTATTCGCAACAAATTGTAGTTCCTGTGATTTAAAGATATATTATTATACTTTATCTACACTATGGGGGTTGAGTGAGACTAAAGGGTGAATTGACGACATCGGGTATTCAGAATTGCATTTTGAAGGTCTGTTTCTTCAAACAACAGGCCAAAAAGGCAGAATACTTCTGGCCCGGAGGGATTCAAATGGTTCCGATCTCAACTCAAAAGGTATTTCTTTCAGTTACCATTCGCTTTGATCCAACATCCTGGTGCATGGAAGTAATTGCCTATTGCATGGAAGTAATTGCTAAGGGGGAGAAGAAAACACCTTAAGGGAAAAGAGATTTCCAATAAGACATAGAGAGCAAACGCTTATGGAAAAACAAAAAGACTACTTGAAAAGAGAAGAAGCAAACAGGGATAGACTATTTCCCCATGGACATTGGAACAAATCGAATGGAGGTTGAGAGAAAAGCTATTGGAGTCGGGAGAAACCCCAATTGAATTGGATTCTGCGCCATTTTTGTTAAACCAGTTACGATGAACATTGCTGATTTACAGTTGGTTATAGATACATATACCAGTTGCCCCTATCCTTGCATAGCTTCCATTTGTGCACTGATATTAGCTTTTGATCTGATTTCGAGCCTTTAAACCACTCCACAGGTTGTTATATTACGAAACATGAGGTTTTGAAATCCGGCAAGCGGCGGTCAAACTGACAGAGGGAATGGAAATTGAGAATTGGCAATTGTCGCATCACCAATTCTCAAACTATTAACATATCAGGCCATGTTGTGAAACACGCGCTGCACATCATCATCCTGCTCGAGGCGCTCGATAAGCTTAAACACATCTTCCGCCTGCTCTTCGCTAATGTCAACTGTGTTCAGCGGTATCCACTCCAGTTCTGAAGAAATGGGATCAATACCTTTTTCCTCCAGCGCTTTTTGCATATTTCCGAAATCGTTGAATTCGCAGCGAAGAATCAGATTCCCTTCACCGTCCTCGCCCAACTCATCCAGACCGGAATCAATCAACTCCAGTTCCAGTTCTTCAGGATTAAGCCCTTCAGGACTTAGCTTAAAAACACCCAGATGTTTGAATAAGAATGCTACAGAGCCACTATTGCCGAGGTTGCCGCCACCTTTATTAAAATGCGAGCGGACATTGGCTACCGTGCGGGTAGTATTATCCGTTGCGGTTTCTACAAGCAGTGCTATCCCGTGGGGTGCATAGCCTTCATACAGCACTTCATCATAGCTGCTCGTGTCTTTGCCTAAAGCGTTTTTGATAGCGCCCTCGATGCGATCTTTAGGCATGTTCACCGACTTAGCATTCTGCATGATGCGGCGAAGCATCGGGTTAATGTCCGGCTCAGGCCCACCTTTCTTCACTGCGATGGCAATTTCTTTACCAATACGGCTAAACTGCTTTGCCATACGGTCATAACGCGCAAACATTTTCGACTTCCTTACTTCAAATATGCGACCCATATTAAGTTATAGTTTGTATTTCGGTTTTAATTAGTCTTTTCATGAGTGGTGAAGGGATGAAGTTGAGAAGGGATGAAGGGCTAATCATCTCCATTTTTCTCCTGCCCCGTGCCTTCTGTTTCTCTGCCTTTGGCCAACACACAGGTTCGTCCCTAGTGTTTCCCCCTCCGCTTCTGAGCTTTCTGCATTCTGCCACCTATGTCCCTGCTTTCTGCACCTTTTTCGTCTGTCCTTCTTCTTTCTGCCACCTGCCCACAGGCGCGCAAAAATAATTAGTTTTTATAGGAAATCAGTCTGAACCGCTATTTATCCACTTGCAATAGCAGTCGCAATGCCTAATATTCCCAATTTATCTACTATTGACCCATTGCCTCCTGCTCCTTCATAATGATTGCGTTGGCGTTGTTCATGGCTTGCTGGGCGCCATTCATATCTCCCTTCGCCTTGTACAGCTGCGCGAGAATCTGATAGAAGTTAGCATTCCCTGCATCCAGTTGTACCGCTCTATTCAGCGCGGCAATAGCAGGATCAATTTGGCCTGCGGATGCGAGCGCTATCCCATAGTTTGCCCATACGTTTTCGTCATCAGTATCTACCTGCAGCAGCTCATGGTATTTCTGAATTGCGGTTGGGAAATCATTTTTCTGCAAGGCTTCATAAGCTGCAATACCCGCTCTGCTCTTCCTTGCCAGCACAGCAGAAATGGTGACGCCGTCAACCTGCACTTTATGAACAGCATTCTTCGGTGGCCATATATCATTTTGCAACTGCTCAGGAGAGATATATCGCGAGTAAGTCACGTAGTAATCCCAGTCCTTCGTATGCCTGTCATTGTACCGCACATAGTAATAACTGATCCAGCTTGAGTCTTTTGCGAAGTATTTATCGAACCCGAGCATATTTGATGCTACTAAAACCTTTCTTCCAGGAATATGCGGTGCATTTTTCAATAGCCATTCTCCATCCTGCAGCCCACTATTCTGATAATAGTCAGTATCATAATATCCCTGCGCACCCTGAATTCCCCCAACCAAAGCATTGAAATAAACATACTGGTTCGGATGCGATCTGAAAGTCCAGATGATGGTGGGAATAAGACCGAGCACTGCTATTGCTATGGGAAGCAAGCGGGCCTTTTCATTAGTAATAAAAGTGGCGAGCAGGTTTATTCCCAGTGCTCCCATTGTAACGACAAAAGGATAAATGAAAAATACATGTCTCCATGTGTCGTGCACACTTGATTTTTTGTAGATCATGTAAAGCGGCGTGAAAAAGGCGGCAAATATTACCAGCAGCACGGGGGCCAACCCGTACATCTTCTGCGCCCGGGAGAACAGAACCAAAAACAACGCCATACCAGCAATGACTATTAATGGATTAGAGATGAGTAGCCACTTCAACTCGTAGTACCACGGCATATTGTTATTGGGGTGGTAAGCGCCTTCAAAGAACACGCGAAGCGTAACATCCACGTTCGACATCTTCTTCAGGGAGTTGATAGGATTGGTCAGAGGTGCCTGCAGCCCATACGGCCACATTAGCAAGCCTATTATATACCCAAGAGCTAAGGCGATAACTATATATAATATTGTTTTCTTGAGCAGCTTCCCTTTGTCACTGCTTATTCTTGCTTTGAAATCTTTATCGAGAAAATAATAAAGACCTGCGAACACTACGAAGTAGGCCACTTGCAGCAATCCACCTGCTGGGCGTACACCAAAGGCAATGGCGAAACCAATGAAAAGACCTATGGAATTCCTTAAGAGGTGTTTTGGCAAGTCCTGAAGGATAGCAAGGAAAAAATAGCAACCGATGATAAAGCCGCAGCCGAAGGGAATATCCTTTTCGTTGTTCATGCTCTCTCCGAAGATGCGAGGGGAAAAGGCAATAAACAGCAAAGCGATAAGCCCCACCATCCAGCGTTTATTGCTCAGCCGGTACGCAAACAATCCGGTAAAAATCATCATGAGCGCACCAGTAAGGGCATTGAAAAAATGCCTTAAATGCAAGATAGGAATAGAGGGAAACCAGCGATGGAATATTTCGGTTCCAAAATCGAACATACCTCCGTAGTACTGAAGATTCGCATATTGCAGGCCCTTGTTCTCATAGGCAAGAGCTTGTGGATTGCCATGGAAGAAGTACTCCCAGATGTCTTGTCCATAGATGATCTGAAGCCACTCATCGCCGCTTTGTCCATATTGATGGCTAACGAGCGGCATGACGACCAGAAGAATAGCACTAAAAATTAGGAAAGCGGTTTTCCATGCTTTTTGAAGCGGATCCTGATAAATTGACTGCATGAAGGAAAATGTATAAGCTCTATGATTTGTAAAAATAAGAGAACTTTGAAACGATACTAATAAAACAAAATGAAATAAAATAGTGACGATAAGCCGTAAGTGCCTAATAATATTATATTTGCACGTCTTATAGAATACCGGTATTCATGTTTATAGCTAATCTTCCCATATACAAAAAACTGACCCGTAAACGCTCCAGAGATTTCGCCGCGCACCTTGCCAGGCTTATTCCAGCGCAATCTAAAGTCCTGGATTTCGGCTGCGGCAATATGTACACTTCTCAGGAATTGTTGAAGATTAGTCCAACCCTTGACATCATGGGTATTGATGTGATAAAAGATCAAAATCTCGATGAACAATTTTTATCGGATGAGCGATTGAACTTCACATTACTAAAAACAAAAGAGCTCCCGTTTCCCGACAACCATTTCGATGTTTCTTTTGCGCTTACAGTAATGCACCA
>DATJDP010000033.1:0-8881 GCA_035497355.1 Flavipsychrobacter sp. | reverse complement strand
CAATTACCAAACAAATAGCGGCCTTGCGGCAGGCAACTTGAGCATAGGAAGCAATAGAAATGGGCTTGCCTGGAGCGCTTTTGGCACTTACAAGACGTCTCATGACTATCATAATCAATATGATGGATATGTCTACAATTCTCACTTCAGTAATCTTAACTACGGCGCGGGCATTGGACTGAATAAGCAGTGGGGATTTTCACGCTTGTCTTTTACTTCATTCAATCAACAGCTTGGTATTGCTGAGGGAGACCGGGATAGTGCAACCGGAGCTTTTTTAAGACTTGTTAACAAGAATGGAGCTGAACAGCAGGAAATCGTACCAGACAACGAAGGCACCCAATATGGGATCGATGAACTTCCATATCAGAAAATAAATCATCAGAAGGTTGTCTGGAATAATAGTTTGTTTTTAAAAAACGGAGGCAGACTGGGCCTGACGTTAGGATATCAGCTAAATTCCCGAAAGGAATTTACTGATGTATTGAAGCCGGAAGAGCCGGGCTTGTATTTACTGCTGAAAACATTCAGTTATGATTTAAAGTATTTTTTACCCGTTATTAATAACTGGCAACTTACAGCCGGAGTTAACGGGATGTCTCAGCGAAATGAAAATAAAGGCACCGAGTTTCTGGTTCCGGATTACAATCTGTTTGACATTGGCGCCTATGCTATTGCAAGGAAAGATATCGGCAAATGGTCATTTTCCGCCGGATTGCGGTACGATTACCGGAAACTCAATACGCAGGCTCTGTATATTGACAGTGCAGGAGATAAGACACATTCCCTGCAGGCGGACGGACAAATTCGCTTCAACGATTTTTCAAGATCATTTTCTAACGTGACAGGAAGCATTGGCAGCAGCTACGCAGTCAATAAGAAGCTGGTTTTGAAACTGAACATTGCCAGCGGTTATCGCGCTCCAAATATTGCCGAACTGTCTGCAAATGGGGTACATGAAGGAACCATCCGGTATGAATATGGCAACAACAATCTGAAAGCAGAAAACAGCTTTCAGGCCGATCTTGGAGCGGAATACACTACCGAACACCTTTACATTAATGCCGCTCTGTTTGGCAGTTACATCAGCAATTTCATTTACCTGAGAAAACTTCAGTCTGCTTTCGGAAACGATTCCATCCCTTCCGTTAATAACGCCGATAATGTACCTGCTTACCAGTACGACCAAAGCAATGCCTTGCTTTATGGAGGCGAACTGTTCACAGACCTTCACCCTCATCCGTTCGACTGGCTGCATCTCGAAAACTCTGTTTCTTATGTAAGGGGGCGACAAATGGGAAGCGTAACAGACAGTACAAAGAACCTTCCTGATATCCCGTCGGCAAGGTGGCTCATCCAACTCCGGGCACAAAAGCATTCGTTAAGGCAATGGCTAAAGAACGGTTATGTAAAGCTGGGAGCGGACATCAATTTCGATCAGCCGTATGTCTTCAGTGCTTACCAAACCGAAACGTCATCTCCTTCCTATACTTTATTCAATGCTGGCCTGGGTGCTGATATCGTTAACCGAAGACAAAAAACAATATGTACAATAAGCCTCTCCCTGGAAAATATTTTTAATACCGCTTATCAAAACCATCTGAGCCGACTTCGGTATGCGCCCTACAATTATGCGAACGGTAAACAAGGAATCTGGAACATGGGAAGGAATTTCAGTGTACTGCTTAGCTTTCCATTAAGCCTTCAGTAAACTATTTGCGGGAAAATCCCTCCGATGGAGGGTATATTCCCATTTTATTCCTCCTTATCTTACAATGTTTTTTAAGAGACGAACTTTAAACATGCACTTATTACAACTCAAGAACATTAATAAACAGTTTGCAACGCAAAAAGCGGTTGATGATATAAGCTTTTCTATAGAACAGGGAAGCATCTTTGGCTTGCTTGGTCCTAATGGTGCCGGTAAAACGACATTACTGAGGATCATTACCGGCATCTTTTATGAGGACAGCGGCGAAGTACTGTTTCAAGGCAGACCTTTTGATCCATCAAAGGATGTTTCGCTGATCGGATATATGCCGGAGGAAAAAGGTCTATATAAAAAAATGAAAGTAGGCGAGCAGGCGCTCTATTTCGGACAGTTGAAAGGTTTAAGTTATACCGAAGCTGCTACCAAAGTTCGCTACTGGTTTAATAAACTGGAGATGAATACCTGGTGGAATAAGAAAGTGGAGGACCTAAGCAAGGGTATGCACCAAAAGCTCCAATTTATCATTACCGTGTTGCACGAGCCCAAGCTTATTATTCTCGACGAGCCCTTTAGCGGACTGGATCCTGTAAATGCAAATGTGATCAAAGATGAGATCTTTCGCCTGGCGCAGAACGGAAGCACTATCATCTTTTCTACCCACAGGATGGAACAGGTTGAAGAGATCTGCGATCATATAGTGCTGATGAATAAAGGCAGAAAGATTCTTGATGGAACGCTGCGCGAAGTGCAGCAGGATTTTAAGGAAAATGTCTTTAGCATTGAGCTGAATGACTCTTTCGACCTTCCCGCAACGACGGATATATACGAGATAGTGTCACAGAAGGGCAATCAGTATAATTTCAAACTTAAAGAAGGGCATACCCCTAATGAGGTACTACAGTTCCTCATTCAGCGACAGGTACCGATTCATTCATTCAACGAAGTACTGCCAAGTCTCAATGAAATCTTCATCAAACTGGTAGAAACAACGCCTGC
The DNA here is from genome assembly GCA_035497355.1 of Flavipsychrobacter sp. GTDB lineage: Bacteria > Bacteroidota > Bacteroidia > Chitinophagales > Chitinophagaceae > JAFIGV01. The sequence goes on along the minus strand of DATJDP010000033.1, from coordinate 6,174 downwards.
GGCAAGGCAGTTTGAAAACGCTTAAGCGCTTATCCTATTATTTGAAATAAAACAACCACAACGAAATTGATCGTATGAACAAAATACTTTTAATCATTAAACGGGAATACATAACCCGTATTCGCAATAAAACTTTTATTTTTTCTACTATACTTATTCCTTTTTTCTTTATAGCCCTTGTTGGCGCTACAGCATATTTTTCCCACAGCAATAGTGAAGAGCTGAATATTGGCGTTTATGACCAAAGCGGATTATTCATAGGAAAACTAAAGAGCAATGACAATATTCACTATACAACAGTGCCCCGTGCGATATATGACTCCTTTGCTGCAAAAAGTCCTGTAGAACCGTATAATGGTGTTTTATACATTCCGCAACTCGACATTGAGCACCCGAAAAATATACAATACATTGCTGAAAAACAACTGGGCATTTTCTCGCAGGCGCAAGTAGACGATGACCTGAATGATGTATTGGAACAGGAGAGGATGATACGCGCAAATATAGATACAGCGAGGCTTTCGGCGATAAAGACTAACGAGATATCTATTACGCAGAAGCTGATAAATGAAGATGAAGAAAATACCACTGCAAACGCGGCAGTGTCGTCCGCTATAGGATACATGTCTGGATTTTTGATATACTTCCTGATGTTTATTTACGGAACAATGGTGATGCGTGGTATTATGGAAGAAAAGGTTAGCAGGGTGGCAGAGGTGATGGTTTCATCCGTAAAGCCGTTTCAGTTGATGATGGGGAAGATAATTGGTATAGGTGCCGTGGGCATTACACAGTTTCTTATATGGGTGGCGTTCCTCGTTATAGGAACTACAGTTTTCGGAGCATCAATATCGCCCGCAGATGTGCATCAGTTGGCTGATGCACAGGCTCAAACGAAATCGCTTGCTATTGCGGGCGCCATGCATCAGGTGGTAACACAGTTGAATATTCCATTGCTTATAGGTGCTTTTCTGTTCTATTTCGTCTTCGGCTATCTTTTTTATGCAGCCTTATTTGCCGCAGTCGGAAGCGCAGTGAATGAAGATCCACAAGATGCTCAGGCAATGATGTTGCCGATTACTATTCCCATTATTTTTTCTATTATTATTATGACACGTGCTATCGCAAATCCTACAGGCTCGCTGGCAGTTTGGTGTAGCATTATACCGTTTACGTCTCCAATAATTATGATGGCGCGACTGCCATTTGGCTTTCCCGGCACTGTTGCCTGGTGGGAGCTGGCGCTTTCGGTTGCCTGCATGATCGGCGGATTCCTGTTTACTACATGGCTGAGTGCAAAAATTTACCGGACGGGGATTTTAATGTATGGTAAAAAAGCAAGTTGGAAGGACATGCTGAAATGGGCTTTCCGTAAATAGCAGCTATTGCTTCCTAATAAAACATGTGAGCTGCATCAGACATTCTGATGCAGTTTTTTTGTTATCACTTGCTTCAAACTGGGATGAGACAGGCACTGCATATAGGTGTCTTGGGAAAGGAGAACTGAAGAAATGGCAATTTGTCCAGTTCCCTCATCTCAACTGTGGTAAGTATAATGATCAAAGAAGCCAAACCGTTAGATTATGTAACAATTGTTGCATAACTTGTCTGTTCTATTCAAACAAGGGATTCGTTAACTATTAACGGTATGAAAAAGAAGTATTTTACTATAGTCGCCATCTTTTTGTGTTGTCAGAATTTCCAGGCCCAGGCCCAGGCTCAGAGTAGGATACCCACAATAGTTACGAATGGAGTGATAGAAGCTCCTTCTGGTTCCTCGCTTAGTAAAGGCGTAGATATTTCCTCATCACGTAAAGAAGTGTTTTCTATATCTGAAGGGACAGTCGTAAGTTCCTTTACAAAGGATGGTTTGCAAACAGTTTTAGTTAAATGTGCGGGTTCTATCTACGTATATGGCAACATGGCAACGGTTTTAGTCTCTTCAGGCGATGTTTTAAAGGAAGGGCAAAAGATCGGCGATCTCTCCCGAAAGGAGGACGATCAATATTCCTTGCATTTTGAGGCCTGGAAAGCAACATCACAAAATCCCGTGCTACTAAGCTATACAGACACCAAAAAGGTTCTGAATATCAATGGTCCAAACTAACTGATACAACAGTTAAGATTTCGCGAAACTACCAGGCGACAACGAACGGCGTTCCGATATACCGTAACAGGCTAAATTTGCAATTCTATGAAAAAGCAAACTATCGCCTATTCCCTTTTAGAGCTCGCTATTGTCTCTCAGGGAGAATCTATAAAGCAAACGCTTAATAACTCACTTGCTCTGGCGAAGAAGGCTGAGGAATACGGCTATAAACGCATTTGGTTTGCCGAACACCATAACTCTGATAATATAGGCAGTAGTGCAACCTCCTTACTTATCGGTTACGTTGCAGATAATACAGATACCATTAGAGTAGGTTCAGGCGGCATCATGCTTCCCAATCACTCGCCCTTAATTATAGCAGAACAGTTTGGAACACTGGCTCATTTATACCCCGGTCGCATTGATTTGGGACTCGGCAGGGCGCCCGGCACAGACACTCAAACCGCACAAGCCATACGGTCAGACTTTATGGTGGCTGCACACTCATTTCCTCAGGAAGTAGAAAAAATCCAAAAGTATTTTTCTTTAGAGAATAGGAGCTCAAATGTAAGAGCAGCTATTGCGGAAGGAACTGATGTGCCTGTTTATATACTGGGTTCAAGTACCGACAGTGCACATTTGGCAGCGAAAAAGGGATTGCCTTATGCTTTTGCCAGTCATTTCGCATCTACCTGGTTAATGGAGGCGCTGACTATTTATCGCAGGGAATTCCAGCCTTCCCCGTTTCTGGAACAGCCCTATACGATGGCTGGTATGAATGTCTATATCGCCGATACAGACGAAGAAGCAGAAAAGCTGTTCACGAGCGTGATCAGAATGTTTGTGGGGATTCTCACAGGTGCGAGGGAACCATTGCAACCGCCAACAGAAATGACTGAAGACCTGAGAGAACTGCTGAAGCACCCCGCTTTGCACCAGATGCTGAAATACTCATTTGTAGGAACTAAGCAAACCGTAAAAAATGAAATAAAAGCATTTCTTGAAGAGACACAAGTAGATGAACTGATAGCGGTATCAACAACGTATTCCTTTGACGACCGCGTAAAGTCAGTAAAGCTATTTGCAGAAGTGATAACGGAAATAAATGAGGGAAGATAAAATGAGGCATCTTAATCTAACAATGCCACTTCTGCGCTATCCTGTAAATTAGAGAAGAAAGCTAAGCAAGCAACTAATCGCACTTCGCCAAAGAAGTTGTTATTCGTGTCAGAGGAATTGTCCTTCTCTATTTGCGCTACATACTATTCACTCAATGGTTTTAATGATTTTGGCAGGAATGCCGCCGACAATGGTATTATCAGGTACGTCTTTATTGACAACAGCTCCAGCAGCCACTACTGCATTTTCACCAACAGTGACACCGGGCAGTATGGTTGCGCCTGCACCAATCCAAGCGTTTTTTTTGATGTGAACATGTCCCGGAACCAGTGATTGCCTTTCGCTGGGGGAAATAGGATGACCTTCAGATAAGATGCTGACTTTAGGTGCAATCAATACACCATCTTCAATGGTAATGCCTCCCAGATCAAGGAAAACACAACCAAAATTTATGAAAACGTTCTTGCCAATTTTGGTATGCTTACCATAGTTGATAAACAACGGTGTAAATACAGCAACGCTTTCATCAATTGCTGAACCTGTAATTTGACTTAGTACATCTCTGATCTCTCCCGGATCAGAAGAGTTATTCATTTGAACCAACAACTTCTTAGTAGCATAAGAAGCCTCCCTCAATTTGTAGGCTTGGGGATGGTTAGCGGAGATTGGATCTCCGTTCCGTAGCTCTTCAAAAATGTCTTTGCTAAACTGACTTGATACCATACCACAAATATCCCACAAAAAATAAGATGTAGTTTGTTGCTGTGGGAAAGCCGAACGCGGTTAGTGTGCTGCCTTCATGTTGGCGTAGCCACCATAGGTTGGGAATAAATAAGGGTTTCCGTATATAAAAAAAGAAAGGATAGCATCGCTGCACACGTCTGAAAAAAAACTGTAGCCTCGCAGGAACTTTTCTCCCTGACGTCCTTTAAAGATGAAGAAGTGGCCTCGTCAGGAACTTTTCTCCCTGACGTTCTTTGAAATGAAGAGGTGGCCTCGTCAGGAATCGAACCTGAATCTGGAGCTTCGGAAACTCTTATACTATCCATTGTACTACGAGGCCGGAGTTGTAAAAATACTCAGACTAAAATGAAAAAGCGGCCAAAATATTGACCGCTTTTTTGTACCACGTACGGGATTCGAACCCGTGATTCCTCCGTGAAAGGGAGGCGTCTTAACCCCTTGACCAACGCGGCTTTTTCCGTTTGGGATTGCAAAGATACACAAGTAATAATTGCGGCCAAATTTCACGGAAAATATTTTTTTTAGGAATGAATCATTGCGTTGATAATGGTCAAAAATGCATCCGCTTTTAACGACGCACCACCAATTAATCCACCGTCTACATCAGCGCAGGCAAACAACTCCTGGGCGTTCTGAGCGTTACAACTACCACCATAAAGAATAGTGGTATTGGCTGCAACGTTCTCTCCATATTTTTTGGCCATCACGCTACGTATATGTGCATGGATTTCCTGTGCCTGTGCGCTTGTTGCAGTTCGTCCCGTACCGATCGCCCATATTGGCTCATACGCTATCACAACATTGGCTAACTCATTTTCAGTCAAATGAAACAGTGCGGCCTCAATTTGCTTTTCTACATATTCGTTTTGCTTGCCTGCATCACGTATTTCCAATGGTTCGCCGCAGCAAAAGATGACCTGCAGGTTGTTGGCAAATGCCTGGGCTATTTTCTTTACCAGCACTTCATCAGTTTCTTTAAAATACTCCCTTCTTTCAGAGTGCCCTATGATTGCAGAATGCACGCCCGCACTTTGCAGCATCAATGCAGATACCTCGCCTGTATAAGCTCCGGAAGCTTCACTGGAGCAGTTTTGTGCGCCTGTATAAATATGCTCATATTCGTCAAGCTGAGCGGCTGTTTGTGTAAGGTGTACAAAAGGTGTTGCAATAACGACCTGTCTGTTTTCACTAAGGACAGGAAGATTTGGGAGGATATTATCGATAAGATTTTTCCCTTCTTCTAAAGTGAGGTTCATCTTCCAGTTGGCTGCAACGATTTTTTTGCGCATATGCTATTAGTTGTTAGTTCTTAGTTTTCAGTTTTTTGCATGTAATTACTTTCTTCCGAATAGACTACGCTGAGCTTGGGTATTTTCAAATACATGACGCAACATGCCTGTCTCCGCTTCATTCAGGTCTTTCTTCCTTCTCACCATCATCCGCTTTGCGGTATCTATTGCGCGATTGAAGTCATAGGCAACGATGCCTTCACTTCCGCCCCAGGAAAATGAAGGAATAAACCTATCAGGGAAACCGCTACCGAAGATATTGGCAGAGACTCCCACAACAGTTCCGGTATTGAACATCGTATTGATAGCGCATTTAGAGTGGTCTGCCATCAGCAGTCCGCAAAACTGCAAACCTGTCTGAACGGACCGGTTCTTGTGTTCGTCCCAGATCTTTATATAGTCATAATTGTTCTTAAGATTGGAACAGTTGGTATCTGCGCCCAGGTTGCACCATTCACCGATCACGGCGTTGCCGAGGTAGCCATCGTGCCCTTTATTGCTATTAGCAAAAAAAACAACGTTGCTTATCTCACCTCCCACTTTGCAGCCATTACCAATGGTTGTGGCACCGTAGATCTTAGCCCCCATTTTCACCACTGCATGTTCGCCTAAAGCCACAGAGCCACGCAGCATTGCTCCCTCCAGTATCTCCGCATCTTTGGCAAGATAGACAAAGCCAGAGCTGGCATTGATGATGACACCTGCGTTGATCACTGCTCCTTCTTCCAGAAAGATATTTTCTTTGCCTGTTGCTATGACGTGCTCGGGCAGGGGGGCGCTTTTTCTGTTCTTTGTTATGATTGAAAAATCTTCTTTAATAGCCCATTCGTTCAGCGAAAATATATCCCAGATGTTTTGAAATGCGTGTATCGCTTCTGAAAATGGCTTTGCCGTAAGTTGCTGGAACTGAGCATTGATATTATGAAAATGGAC
>DATJDP010000032.1:0-6469 GCA_035497355.1 Flavipsychrobacter sp. | reverse complement strand
TACAACAAGTGTTCATTCGTCTATGTCAGAACTGAATATGTGTCAGACAGTAATGAACATGAAACCTCTTTATAGTCCTTATCCCGAACTAAGGTTACTAAGTGAATTCGTTTTGCCTTTAATTGAATTCGTTTTTTTTAAAGATGAATTCATTTTGTCTCTAAAGGAATTCCGTTTTTCTCTAAGTGAATTCCGTTTGCTAAAGAAATTTCCTGAACCTTTAACTGCTATCAGATGATCTTTAAACTGAATTTGGACTATTAAATCTGCTACCTGCCAACTATAGAGGGAACGTCGGATATATTAAGTCCTTGTAATTCGGCTATGCCGTGATACCGCCTATATTTACTTATGCAATACCGTCCACTTCAGCTGTACCTGCAAGTAGCTTCTATCGAAATAATCGCTGCTACCGTTAATGAGATTATTGATCCCTTCGCGGTACAGGATGCCGGCTTTAATTTTTGGAGAAAGAGCAATCTCCGTTTTGCCGGTCAGACCAAAATCTGAAGCAGGAATTGTTTTCGTCTCATCGTTCACATTGACAAGAGCATTACTTCCATTCACCATCTGTTGTAAATCTGCACCAACACCTACAGACACCTTCTTCATCAGTTGGTATCCAACTGTAGGGTTTACTTGTACATATACAAGGTTAGCGTTTTTATAATCTATCGCCGCGCCCTTCAATGAGCCTCCACCAGTATTTACCGGTATTTGTTGTTTGGTAAAGGTTTGGTTGGCCGTGTTACCGACAATGGCAAGGTCTCCTTCAAGAAATATCTTTTTGCTAAGTTTTTGCTTCGCATTGACACCGGCCATGTATCCGGCATTCATGGAACCGAAGTTCATACCACCAGTTAAACTCACGAACGTCTTGTTGTCTTTTACCACTTTAGGTTCGAAGGATACTTCATTATTAAAAGCAAGCGAAGCGGAGAGGTCCTTTTTCTGCTGGTCAGTATTGATCTCCTGTTCAGCAATTACTGCGTCGTTTTTCGCTGTTACAGTGCTTGGTTCGATGGCCGCGAGGTTGTTAGGTATCACCTGAGCTGCCTTTGCAACAGCATTGGTAGGCTCAATTTTCGCGGCAGCAGTATTGCGGCTTTTCTTCTCTTTTAAATAGATAGCACCGGCCGCAACCGGCGGTTGGCTGATCTGTGCAATTACGGTCGGATTAGCAGAGGGTGCAACAACTTGCTCCCGGGGAAGGAGGGTATGAGTAGTGTTTCGAACAATAGGAGCAGCGGTGTCATTAGACAGAAAATAAGACATACCGCCAACGGTAACCGCAAGCGCAGCAGCAATTCCGGTCGCCTTTAACCATGGAAAGGGAATGGTCTTATGAGACTTCTCCGGCAACTGACCGACAAGCCGATCCCAGTTCGCGTCATTGTACGCAAACTCGTGCTCGTCGAATCGCTCTTTCAGGAGCTTGTCAAACTCGTTTAGACTCATAAAACGTTTTTACGTTATTTTCAGGTTTCAATTTTTGCTGCAATAGATTTCTCGCATGGTGCAGATGCCAGGATGAAGTGCTTTCACTAATGTTCAGCATGGTGGCAATCTCCCTGTGAGCGAATCCATCAAACACATAAAGGTTAAACACCGTTTTCGACATTGCTGGCAATGTCTGGATAAGGTTCAACAGTTCTTTAAAGCTCATTTCCTGTACTGCCTCGGTATTTACCGAAATATCCATTTTCTCATTGCTGTCTGCAGTATAGCTGACCTGTAAAGACTGTTTCAGTTGCTTGCTTTTCAGGTAGTCCAGACAGGTATTGATCACGATTCTCTTCATCCAGCCTTCAAAAGATCCTGCTTTTTTAAAGCTCCCTATGCTGTTGAATATTCTTAAAAAGCTGTCATTCAGCAATTGTTCTGCATCTTCTACGCTTTTGGCGTATCTCGCACATATCTTCAGAAACAGGCTATAGTATTGCTTGTACAGATACTGTTGATGTATTCTGTCGTTCTCAAGGCAACCTTTTATTATTTCTGTTTCGGAAAATAAGGCCATTGGATTTGATTCTTGCGGTCTTGTATTAACGCGACAAATCCAAAGTTATTACTGTTTTTTAGCAAATAAGCACCATTTTAAAACAAAGTGACAATTGCCAGCAGCATGATCAAAGAACTTAGATAGAGTGTGATTTTCATAGCGCAGGAATCTTCGGCAACTTCGTTTTTTAATGACTGATCAAAAGTTATCATAGACTCAATATTTTCTTCCTTATAAATAGAATACGATGTTTGGAAGTAGACGAGTTTGGGAACAGGTATCTTTGGTCTTCTGTTTAATATTTTCAGTGATAATATAATCCTGACTACGGAGGTGTCTTCTCTCGTTGTATTTTCTTACCAATACAATTAGTGCGAAGAGACTACGTTGTTAGTTAATGGCACTGTGTCGCCAGTTTATAAACCGCCTATATTAATAGGTGTTATTAATGTAACTTTCACACCATTAATTCATTAAAACACAAGAGTTGCGGCGATTTCCGGCCTGGGTATTATGGCTTATCCTCATATTGTCAGCTTCAGACGGTTTGAAGGCTCAAACCGCCCCCCCCTCTTTGTTCTCCAACCTTCGCTATAAGACAATATCGGTAAGTGATTCATTGAAGATAGATTCCTTATCTATTGCTCCCGGGAGCTTTACCATTAGTGATATCCATGACAGTAATTATCATTTTTATCCTGAAAGCTCTTTGCTGGTTTGGAAGAACAAGCCGGCGGTTGATTCTGTGCATGTTCGGTATCGCGTTTTGCCAATTGCCTTCGATCACGTCTATTTCCATAAAGCAAAAGGCATTGTTGATTCCAGTTTTGTTTCCCTGATCTATCGACACGAGGACGAGCTACCAGGGAGTTTTATCAATAGCAATCAGCTGGAGTATAACGGAAGCTATGGGCGCAGCATTTCCTTAGGTAATAACCAGGATGTGGTACTGAACTCGCAGTTTAATCTTCAGGCTAACGGGTATATACTTGATAGCATTAAGCTGGAAGCGGCAATAACCGATAATACCGTTCCTTTTCAGCCGGAAGGCAACACCCAACGCTTACAAGAGTTTGACCAGATATATATCCGGCTCATGAAAAGAAGGAATTTCCTGCAACTGGGGGATTACAATCTCGAAAGTCCACCGGGATATTTTTTGAAATTCTATAAACGCGTTCAAGGCGCTTACTATCAAACAGCTTTCAATCTTTCAGATAAGACTGTCAATAAAGTGGGCCTCAGTGGTTCTGTCTCCAAAGGGCAGTTTGCGCGAAATATCTTTCAGGGGCAGGAAGGGAACCAGGGACCATATAAACTTACCGGTAATAACGGCGAGCAATTCTTTATTGTACTGGCAGGAACAGAAAAGGTATATGTAGATAATATGCTGATGGAGCGCGGGGAAAGCGCAGATTACATCATTAATTATAATACGGCGGAGATCAGCTTCATGCCCAGGAGAATGATCACTAAAGATTCGCGCATACAGGTAGAGTTTGAGTACCAGGACAGGAATTATCTTAACTCCCTGATCTATGCCTGGGACGAATTGCAGATAGGGAAGAAGTGGACGGTAAGGGCAAATGTTTATTCAAATCAGGACGCCAAAAATCAGCCATATCTGCAAAACCTGAGTGGCGAGCAAAAGCGTTTTCTTTCTACAATAGGCGATTCTATTCAGTATGCGTTTTACCCCAGCATTGCTACCGACACTTTCGCTGCCAATAAGATTCTTTATAAACTAATTGATAGCACAGTAAATGGCAATCACTACGACTCTGTTTTCGTTTACTCTACCAACCCTGACAGCGCGCTCTATAGCCTTGCATTTTCTGCAGTTGGAGAAGGCAAGGGGAATTACATTATCGCCCAGAATAATGCGAATGGCAGAGTATACGAATGGCTGGCGCCAGTAAACGGTGTTCCCCAGGGAAATTATGCACCTGTGCAACTGCTTGTAACACCTAAGAAACAACAGGTATTTATTGTAAATACAAACTACCAGATCGACTCCTTCAAAAACCTTGATATAGAAGTTGGCGCCAGCAACACAGACCCTAACTTGTTTTCCAGAAAGAATGATGATAGCCATTGGGGCGTTGCGTCCAAACTCAGCTATAATGAGACAAGGTTTTTAGGCACAAAAGATTCGGGTGCAGAGAAACACTGGACCTGGAAAAACAGTCTATCTTATGAATATGTGCAACATGAGTTTAAGGCCATCGCGCCGTACCGAAGCGTAGAGTTTGGCCGGGACTGGAATGTACCTGCTGAGGGAACAAAGCCCGATGAACACCTGGTGGACGTAGCAACTGCATTATCCAACAAAAGACTGGGAACAGGCAGTTATCATTTTAGTTTGTATCAGCGAGGGACGGACTATATGGGCTACAGAAACGTCTTCGCATATGATTATTTGTACAAAAGAACCAAGGCAGGCTTTATTGCCAATGTGGTAAACAGTACAGACACATTCCAGACTACTGCCTTCTATCGTCCTTCAGCGTATGTGGAATACAATCTGAAAGAATTAAACGATCTATTCATCGGTGCCAAGTATAGCCTGGAGCATAATGAGATAAGAAGTAAGCGGGCAGACACTTTGTTGCCAACGGCTTTTTCATTTGATATTATTACTGCTTATCTCCGCAGTGCAACATCAAAGAAAACGACATGGAGTCTTACCTATTTCACAAGAAGAGACCGCGCACCGGAAAATAACCGCTGGGGTCAGAACAGCCACAGTAATAACGTAGATGTTAAACTGGGGTTCGGTAACTGGAAGAATCATCGGGTTAATTTTACCGGAACGTACCGGCAACTGATAATTGACGATACGACAACAAGTAACCTCAAGCCGGAAGAAACACTGCTCGGGAGACTTGAATACAATGGCAATCTACTGAAGAATGCGGTAATGATAAACAGCCTGTACGAATTTGGTTCTGGTCAGGAACAGAAGCGTGCTTATACTTTTGTGGAGGTGCCTGCCGGACAAGGCGTGTACACATGGATAGATTATAACAACGATGGGGTCCAGCAGGCAAACGAATTTGAAGTAGCGCTCTATCCCGATCAGAAAAAGTTCATAAAAGTCTATACGCCTACGAACGAGTATGTGAAAGTAAACTATGTAAATTTCAATTTTAGCCTTACGCTCGATCCTTCCTATTTCTGGGATAGAAACAGCTTAAAGAACTGGCAGCGATTTATTTCACGTTTCTCCTCGCAAACTTCATTGCAGATATCCAATCGGCTGCTGGCCGATGAGGGGTTGCGTGCCTATAATCCTTTTAATAGTACACTTCACGATGCTTCCATTATTCTTACGAATAGCTCTTTAAGCAATAGCATCTATTTCAATCGTAGCAATGCTAAATGGGGGATTGACTACAACCTGCTCTATAATACCGGCAAGCAGTTGCTCGTGTATGGTATCGAAGGCAATCAAAGCCAGCAGCATCTTTATAAACTGCGGTGGAGTATTTCCAGGCCGCTGGTAGTGACACTCGCCGCCCGCCATGGTAACCGCTCTTATGAAAGTGCTTTGGAAGATAACCGGAGCTATGAAGTAAAGAACTATTCCGGAGAGCCGTCATTGAGCTGGTTGTATCGGTCTGTGCTGCGCTTGACAGCCGGAGTGAAGTACGAACAACGCGAAAATGCGGTGCAGTTTGGGAACGAAAGAGCTACGATAAAGAGCATCAATATGGAACTGCGTTATAGCAAACCCACGCTTGGCGTTATTCAGCTTCGCGGCCAGTATTCCGGAATTGATTTTACCGGCAAGGAAACTGACCCCGTAGCTTTTGTAATGCTCGATGCACTGCAAAAAGGCAGCAACTTTCTTTGGTATATGAACTGGGAGCGACGGATAGGAAAAGGTATTGAACTTTCTCTGGAATATGAAGGCAGAAAACCCGGAACCGGCGATATTATCCATACCGGAAGAATGTCCATAAGGGCAATTCTATGATCTTATTGTCAATGTCGGGCCGAGAAGCGCTCCCCGGCATGCTTTTATTTCTTCTTCATTAGAAAATAGTTACGACTTTTGAAACATATACCTCTTCAATGATCGAAGTAAAGAATATAAGAAAAAGCTTTGGCGATAAAATAGTACTGGACGATGTTTCTGCTATTATGGAACCAGGGAAAACCAATCTAATCATCGGATCCAGCGGAAGCGGTAAGACTGTGTTTATGAAATGTCTTGTTGGGCTGCTAAGGCCCGAATCAGGAAAGATATTCTATGAAGGGAAAGATATTTTGACAATGGAAGCGCAGGACCTAAAAGAAATCCGTATGCAAATAGGCATGCTCTTTCAGGGTTCAGCCTTGTTCGACAGCATGACGGTGGAACGGAATGTTCGTTTTCCGCTGGATATGTTTACGAAGGATTCCAAAAAGGAAAAAATGAAGCGTGTGGACGAAGTGCTCTCACGAGTTAATCTGGAAGGCTCG
>DATJDP010000031.1:0-3780 GCA_035497355.1 Flavipsychrobacter sp. | reverse complement strand
ACACAGCCTTAGGTGCATACGATAAGCAGGACTGGAATAAAGCCTATCAGAGCTTCGGCGAAGTGGTAGACATTGCGAATCTGGAAGACGGTAAGCGCTTTAGTGGCAAAAACTGGTTGAAGTTTGATACCATGGCTCACCAGTCAAGCCTTTATCAGGGTTATGCTGCCTACTACGGCCAGCGTTATGATGATGCATTGCCGTTACTGATAAAAGCAAAGAATGATCCGATCGCTAAAGCATACAATATCTATCTCATGCTTGCGGATATCTATGAGTCAAAGAAGGATGATGCAAACCTTATGGCAACACTGGTAGAAGGAAAGAAAGAGTTCCCTGATGAAAAGGCTATTGCCAACCGCGAGCTGAATATGTATATCAAGGCAGGGAAATCAGAAGAATTGGTAAGCAAGTTACAGGAAGCAATTAAGGGAGATCCCAATAATCCTGACCTGCTTTTCACCCTTGCGGTAGCATATGATAATATGGCTAATCCAAAAGATGCAAAAGGCAACGATCTTGCCAAGCCAGCTGATTATGCTGAGCTGTTCACCAAGGCCGAGGATGCTTATAAGAGTGCGTTGCAGGCAGCAGATAAGCCAGAAGTGAACTATAACATGGGCGCTCTTTATTTCAACCGCGCAGTAGTGATCAACGAACAGATGAACGCTGTTACAGGAACATCTACGGACGAACTGAAAAAGTATGACGGTCTGAAAGCCCAGCGGGAAGAATGGTTTAATAAAGCGCTGCCTTATTTTGAAAAGGTTGTAACGGTATATGATCCTCAGGCTGCTTCTTTAAAAGGAGAAGATAAAAATACATACATGAGTGCCATCGTTGCCGCTAAAGAGATATATGCAAAGCAAAACAAGCTTGAGAAAGCTTCTGACTACAAGAAGAAGCTGGAAGCAGTAAACAAATAGTTCCACAATTTTTTATTCAATTGTGAGTAGCCACAATTTTAATTGCGGCTACTCTTTTTTATGTTAGCACCATAGAATCAGTTGGTTTTATCTTTTTTCATCTTTTTAATAAGCGAAGGCATACATTTTAAATAGTTACCTTCGCAAAAATTTTCTAAGTTTTGAGTTCATTACAAAAGTTGCAGTTAGTAAAGTTCGCACCAAGGAATGGTGTTGGCTTTTTCGATACTTTGAAGCAGAGAATTGACGAGTATTTTACCACGAATAATCTCCAAATGACTGGTAACAGCTCGATGAAACTAAAGTCGGTGGCTATAGTTTCTATGTACTTGCTTCCTTATATATTATTGATTGCAGGTGTTGGTTCTCTGCATCTTTTCCTCTTTTATGGTTTATGGATATTGATGGGTGTGGGTATGGTAGGCATTGGTTGCTCCATTATGCATGATTCCAATCACGATTCATATTCTGCCAATAAAGGGCTTAATAAATATCTGAGCAAAATCATCATTCTTGTTGGTGGTTACGATGTTAACTGGCGTTTGCAGCACAACGTTCTTCATCACACTTACACTAATATTGAAGGTCTTGACCATGATATTGATGCCGGTATTCTGCTTCGCTTCTCTCCACATGCGGAAAGACGCAGATTTCACAGATTCCAGCATATATATGCATGGTTTCTTTATGGTTTGCTCACTTTTCAATGGGCCACAATCAAGGACTTCCGTCAGGTGATGCAATATGAGAAGTTAGGTCTTTTGAAAAAGGAAAAGCTTACCTTAAACAAAGCACTTCTTCAGGTCGTGTTGTATAAGGTCTTTTACTACTCGTACGTAATTGTACTACCAATTCTTTTTTCCGGAGTAGCATGGTATCATGTGCTTATCGGCTTTGTTGCAATGCACTTCCTTGCCGGGTTGGCCTTGTCGTGCATTTTCCAGCTAGCGCACGTAATGGAAGATTGCGAGTTCCCCGCACCTAATGACAGCAACAAGATGAATAACAACTGGGCAGTACACCAAATGTTGAACACCGCCAACTTTGCTCCAAAGAGTAAGATTATGGCTTGGTTCATCGGTGGATTGAATCGCCAGGTAGAACATCATCTGTTCCCATACATCTGCCATGTGCACTACAAGCACATTGCAGGTATCGTAAAAGATACAGCCAAAGAATATGGTGTTCCGTATTACGAAAAGCCTACATTGCTTGCTGCGTTAATCGACCATGGACGAATGCTCAAGAAGCTTGGTAGAAGCTAAAAAAATAAGTTGTTGATATTGGAAGCTGCCACGAAAAGGGCGGCTTCTTTTTGCCCGCTCCTACGGTTTGTGCAACCGGATATACTGAAGAACAAACGGTTCAGTTGTAAAAAAAGAGGTGTTGTCCTAAAATAACCGCAGCTGTACTCCCTTGCGTTTCTGTTTAGGTGGCTGTGCATCGCCGAATACCGTCTTTCCGCCATATTTCCAGCTTTCATTTCTTTCCTTCTCTATCAGCTCTTCAAAGCGGTTGTTTGGCTTAAAGTCCTTTTCCAGTCTTTGTGCTGCAATGCTTAACTTCTTTATCGCTTCAGACTTTTCTGAATCGCTAATTTTTGCCTTCCGCACTGCAGTTTCCAAAGTCTGAATTGTTTCGTCATATACTTTTATAGGTACAGGGAAAGGGTGTCCATCCTTACCCCCGTGAGCAAATGAAAAGCGCGCAGGGTCATTAAACCGGGAAGGAGTGCCGTGTATTACCTCACTTACCAGTACCAGCGATTGCAACGTTCTTGGTCCCAGTCCTTCCAGCATCAGGAGCGACTCGGCATCCAGTAGTTCCTTTTCGTGGGCTACTGCCAGTACTGTTCCGAGCCTTTTCAGATTCACGTCTTTAGCCGTCACTTCGTGGTGACGCGGCATAGTAAGATTTCTTATCTCCTTTATTAATTGTTGTGGATTTTCCCTTGTCAGTTGCAATATTCCTTCTTTCGTTGCACCCGCGTTTTTATCAGTAAGGTTCAGGATCAGCCCCTGGTTTTCTCCAACTACGCAGGTATGCGGCTCTTCGAGAAAGGACTGAAAGGAGGGAGAGTGCCAGTGGTATCTTCTGGCCATTCCGTTACTATCGTTCATGCCTTGCTGAATGACTGTCCAGTCGCCGTCACTGCTCAGAATAAAGGAATGAAGATAGAGCTGAAAACCATCCTGAATGGCGGTGTTATCTACCTTAGCTGAAAGCTTACTACTTCTTACAAGTGCATTTCCATCCAGGCCGGTTCGTTCTGCTATTTTGAGTATTTCGGCCGGAGTTTCGCGGGAGTGCTTCCCCTTGCCCCCACAGATATAGATGCCAAGCTCGTCTGACCGTTGGTTAATGGCCCTTTTTAATGCTCCGAGCACTGAGGTCGTTATTCCCGATGAGTGCCAGTCCATACCCAAAACACAGCCGAGTGATTGAAACCAGAATGGATCGCTCATTCTGGACAAAAAACCAGCTTTCCCATATTCCAGCACTATTGCCTCGGTAATTGCTATTCCCAGCTTGCTCATTCTTTCATACAGCCATGGTGGCACTTGTCCATAGTGAAGGGGTAGATCAGCATAGGCACGGCTCATACAAGCAAGTTAAGTAAAAGAAAATGAAGGAATAAGCTAAAAGTGGACGTAATGGACATTTGTGGTGTTTTTTGAAAGATGTTTAGTTCAAGTGGACATTTGTGGAGGTGTTTTTTTTTCGATGCTGTTCCGTTGTTATAGATGGAAACAGATCTTTGCATCATCGGGTAAAACGGAAGCGGGCAATGCTGGAGAGCAACCTGCCAGGGATAACGCGGTAACAGAAGTAATAAAACAATAGCCGTCCATTA
>DATJDP010000030.1:0-8272 GCA_035497355.1 Flavipsychrobacter sp. | reverse complement strand
TTGAATGAATAAATTGGTTAAGAAGTTCTTCATTTGAAAAGTAGTCCTCGTCCAACAATTCAAATTCCGTCAAGTTTATTCCCTGATAGTCCTCGTCAATTTCTAAGTGTCTCTTGATTTTAAAAGCGGTCAAAATAAAATGGCTTACAACGTTTAACGGCTTTGTGCAGTAGCGGCAATAGTGTACTGTCAGCCGAAACGATTACTAAAGTAAAATAATTATTAAAATGCTTGGATTAAGAACATTCAGCCGTTATTGCACAAAACCGATGTTGCCTGCTGTTAAGTTTCTTTTACCACGTCTTTCTATTGAATTTCCAAACCAAAGTCCAACAATAATAATAGGAATAACTCCAAAGAATGTTACCCAAAACAAAGGCTTTATTAAATAATCAAAAAACACTTTGTCGTCTATTCCAATGTTTTGAAAAACTCCAACAAGACTTCCAAAAACTGTCGCAGTAAAAACGATTAAGAAACCATACTTTATACCTGTCCAGTATTTGTTTTTACATTTAATAAGAATGTCGAAGGCTGCCCTCTGTCCTAAAAAGTGTCCAGCTAATAAAATTGCAATAACACCCACTACAAGGTTCAATTTATAGTCTATTGTTTCAATCCACGAAAGAGCATAGAGCAAACCAAAACCTTGCGAGAACCAGGTCATAATAAGATAGGCAATAACAAGTGCGATTATTACTCCTTTGAGTGCTTGTCTACTTCCAATTTTCTTTGCGAGTGATGTGTCCATTTTTAATTGCAGGCAACTCTTAAATATACGCATATCCTTCTACCTATAAAACACTTTCAATATTTTTCACTTTTCACTTATTCTATTGAGCTTCGTTTGGGATAAAATACAAAGCGCGTGCGTGCGCATTTGTATTTATTGTTTCAAATATGCTAGATTGCAATACAAAATACGCGAGATATGGATGCCTGTCATGCCAGAATTATCTGGTGACTTCCACTCCAACAATAAAAAAAAAGCAGGCTCGAACTGAGCCTGCCTTTCTTCATCTAAGCAGTTAATATTAATTAGAGCTTCTTGGTTTGTCTGTCTTCCAGTTTTCAGGATAAAGGACTGAAGTAAATCCGTTATTACCCTTGAACATTTGCTTAGCTGCATCCTGAATAGCGGCAGGAGTAAGCTTATCTACCTGCTGCTCGTATTGCAACACACTACTCTTGTCGGTACCCCAGAAGAGCACATCTGTTAATGCGTCTGTCCAGTATTTATTCTCCTTCACTTCCGTACGGTGCGCTTCTTTCCATTGATTTTTCACCTTGTCCACGTCCTTTTGCTCAGGTCCTTTTTCTTTCAAATTTTTAATCTCTTCATTTGCTGCTACCAGCAGTTTGTCTACATTCTCCGGTCCGCAAGGCAGCTGCATACCGATGCTGTAGTGCGCATAAGGAAATTTAGTAACGTTAGCGTAATAACCGCCAGTGTAAATGCTGCCTAATTTTTCACGCAGCTCTTCGATCACCTTTATGTTCAGCACTTCCGCAACTGCTTCCGCCTTCATTTTGAACTCTTCAGAATAAGGTGCCTCCCCGTTATAAGAAGCAACAATGAATGATTGTTTTTCAGTTCCTTTCTTTACATTCATCATACCTGGTACGGGACGAACGCCGTTATCAGTAAACTCCGGTTGCTTATTCTCTGAAGGGATGCTTCCGATGTATGTTTCAATAAGTGGCAAGGCTGTAGCGGCATCAATGTTTCCTACAAAGAAAAAATGGTAACCATCTGCATGTGTATATTCGTTTTTATAGATCTGCAGAGCGCGATTCATGCTCAACTCATCAAATTCCTTCGCTTTAGGGAAAGGAGAAGGGGCAAGCGGATTGTTGTGATACAATACCGTCAGAGTAGTATCGAAGAAACCGATCTGAGGGTTTTGAGTCAGGAACTGTATTTGTGTTTTTTGTTTCTCAACAAAGGCTTTAAAAAGTCCTTCGTCTGTTCTAGGCGCAGTTAATCTCAGGTACAGCAACTGTAGCATCGTTTCAAAGTCCTTCACATTGCTATTCCCGGTGATCTGGTCCTGGATGTTCTGCATACCCATCTTCACGCTTACCGGCTTGCCCGCTGTAGCTTTATCAAGGTCAGACGGTGTGAAGTCTCCAAAACCCATGGCAGCAGCTACGGCTACAGCATATTTCGCATTACTCTTGTCTGCCACGCCATAGTTGTTGGTGCCACCTTTCTTAATGCCACTCATCAGTATCTCGTCGCTCTTATATTCAGTGGGCTTAATGGTTACTTTCACGCCATTGCTCAAAGTGTAAGTAGTAGTTCCCAGCGCTTCATCCTTTTCCTGAGATACTACCTTGCCTGGTGTCGGCTTTTTCGTTACCAGCTCTGTAGACACCTTCTTTTCTTCCAGTGGTTCTACTTTCTGTTGCAGTCCTTTTTCTGTCATGGCAAGCATTGCAGCATCGTCAGGAAGCTTGGTGCTTCCGTCGGGTCCTGTCACCAGCGTAAATGTATTGGCACTGCTCATCCATTCTTTTGCTATAGCATTCAGTTCAGCCAATTGAATAGAAGGAAGGAACTTTTTGTAATACTGGTATTCATTTTCAATACCTGGAATGGGTTCATCTGTAAGGAAATTGCGTACATATTCGCTTACGTAGTTACCACTTTCAGTAGTATTACGTTCATTATATATCTTTTCAATAGAACTCATTAGATTTTTTTTCGCAACCTCCAATTCAGAGTTGTTAAATCCATATTCCTTAGCGCGTACCAACTCTGCCGTCAGGGCGTTAATTGCCTGCTCCGGGCCCTTGTCTCCAAAAAGAGCAAAAGCCGAGAAGTCTTCATAGCCTCTTGCCCATTCTTCACCGAAGTTTACTGCGGCATAAGGGAAAGGAGGATTGCTGCTCTTAGTCAGATCACTCAGGCGGCGGTTCATCATTGTCTGAACCAGTTGCTCCTCTATAGAGCGGCGATAGTCACCTACTGTCTTCTGCTTTTTCGCAACCTGAGAAGGGTAAATGATCTGAAGCTGGTAGTTGGTCGCTTCTTTATCCGTCAGCACCATTGCTTCGGCTTTGGTACGTGCAGGCACATCAAATGTTTTCCGCTCTTTTTCCTTAGCAGGGTTTTTGAGTCCTGCAAAGTGCTTCATAATATAAGTCATTGCCGTTGCGGAATCAATATCACCTACGATGGCCACTGCCTGCAGGTCCGGACGGTACCAATCTTTATAAAAACGACGGATCTCATCGTACTTGAACGTTTTCAGTATATCATCTTTACCTATTGGCAAGCGCTCTGCATAGTGCGAGCCCACCATCAGCTTTGGCAGGTACTTCAGCATCATTCTGTCGTCTGCCCCTTTGCCCAGGCGGCTCTCTTCCAATACTACTCCGCGCTCATCATCAATATCCTTATCGGTTAGCAGGGCATTATGAGCCCAGTCTTCTATGATCTGAAAGCCTTTATCCAGGTTGCCCTTCTTATCCGTAGGAATCGGAAGAATATATACCGTTTCATCGAAGCTGGTGTATGCATTCAGATCAGCGCCAAACTGCACGCCTATCGATTGCAGGTAGCTTACCAGTTCATTCTTCTGAAAGTTTTTAGTACCGTTGAAGTTCATGTGCTCCATAAAGTGAGCAAGTCCCTGCTGGCTTTCGTCTTCCATAATGGAGCCCGTATTTACGGCAAGGCGCAGCTCTACTTTGTTCTCTGGTTTTGCATTCGGCCGGATATAATAAGTAAGCCCGTTAGCTAGTTTTCCCTTAATGACTTTCGGGTCTTTCGGCAATGGGTCGTTCACGTTTTGGGCTATTGCCAAAGTGCCGGAACCAGCGACGATGATGACGCCAACAATAAGCCGACGCAGCAGATAGTGTGAGATTGATTGCATGTAATAATTGTTATTTACGACAAATTAAGTAAATGTACCATGATATTTATAAAGCAAAAGGCGGGATTTTTTAAATTGATGTTATAAATACAATAAACGCCAAATATTTTCAAGGCGGCGTTAAAAGCAGGTATTTTCGGTTTTGATTCATCTTATCTTCGCAATCTAATTTTCGTCAAAGCAATATGGCACTTATTAAGTCTATTTCCGGTATCAGGGGAACGATCGGTGGAAAACCCGGAACCGCGTTAACCCCCATTGATATCGTAAAGTTCACCACCGCTTATGGAGCCTGGATTTCTCAGCAGGGGGACAACAAAAAAATCGTCGTAGGCCGGGATGGTCGTATCTCAGGAGAAATGGTTCGTAACCTTGTTGTAGCAACACTCCAAAGCCTCGGATTTGATGTACTTGATCTTGGGTTAAGCACGACACCAACGGTAGAGATGGCTGTGAAAATGGAATCAGCAGGCGGTGGGATTATACTCACGGCAAGCCATAACCCTAAAGAATGGAACGCATTGAAATTGTTGGACCATCAGGGAGAGTTTTTAAGCGCTGAAGCCGGACAATGGATCCTTGACTTTGCAGAGCAAGGTGAAGCGAACTTTTCGGATGTCAATAAGATAGGCACTGTTACCACCTCCGATCAGTATATACAAAAGCATATTGATGAAATCCTGAAGCATCCGCTGGTAGATGTGAAAGCAATAAAAAAGAAAAACTTCAAAATAGTAGTAGATCCGGTGAACTCCACCGGTGCTCTGTCCGTTCCGCTTTTATTGAAAGCGCTCGGTGTGCAGGACATAACGGTGATCAATGAAGAAGTAACCGGAAAGTTTGCCCATAATCCGGAACCGCTTCCTGAAAATCTACGGGAACTGTGTAAGGTAGTGGAAAAGAATGATGCGAACCTTGGCATAGCGGTAGATCCGGATGTGGACAGATTATGCTTTGTTTGTGAAGACGGAAGCCTTTTTGGTGAGGAATATACCCTGGTAGCGGTGGCTGACTATATTCTTTCTAATAAGAAGGGAAATACGGTCTCCAATCTGTCTTCTACGCGTGCTCTGCGTGATATAACAGAAAAGCATGGTGGAGAATACACACCAAGTGCAGTAGGAGAGGTGAATGTGGTAAAGAAGATGAAAGAGACCAATGCTGTGATAGGTGGTGAAGGTAATGGTGGTATTATAGTACCTGAACTTCACTACGGTCGCGATGCGCTGATTGGTATTGCCCTGTTCCTTACACACCTTGCCAGGTCAGGAAAAACAATGAAGACTTTGCGTGGCACTTATCCCGACTACTTTATCTCTAAAAATAAGATCGAACTGAACGAAGACGTAAATTTGAAGCACATCTTCGATCAGATAAAAAAGAAGTACAAAAAGCAGCCGATAAACACTGAAGACGGCCTGAAGATTGAATTTGATAAAGATTGGGTGCATTTGCGCACATCCAATACAGAGCCGATCATCCGTATTTATTCCGAAAGCACCAGCGAAACGATGGCAAACAATATAGCCAAACGGATCATGGAGGATATTAAGGAAATGATGATGGCTCGTGTCGCCTGAACAAATTTTTAATAAGAAAACGGTCGCTATGGTGTAAAAGCCGGCGACCGTTTTTTTCTTTGTATAAAATATGCGTTTGATTGGAACAGTTTGATGTCATAGTGATCGGAAGTGGCTTGGGCGGTTTGCTTTCCGCCGTAATCCTTGCGAAGGAAGGCATGAAGGTGTGTCTGCTGGAAAAAGATAAGCAGATCGGTGGCTGCCTTCAAACGTTTTCATTGCAAAAGACTGTTTTCGATAGTTGTGTTCACTATATAGGAGGCCTCGGCGAAGGGCATACACTAAATAAGATATTCCGGTATGCAGGAATAAGGGACCATTTGAATCTGAAGCCGTTTGACGTCAATGGGTTTGACCGCATTGCTTTTAAGGAAGAACTAACCTTATTTCCACAAGCCATAGGTTTCGAAAACTTCGTAGAACAGCTATTGCCTTACTTCCCCAAAGAGAAGGACGCACTAAAGCGATATGTAGAAACCATAACAACAGTAGGTGATCACTTTCCCCTATACCGCCTGCGGAAGGGTAGTGTAGATGAAAAAGCTGCAGTCAGCAACTGGTCGCTGACAGAGACATTAGCACAAATAACAGACAACCGTTTATTACAAAATGTGCTGGCAGGCAACAACCTTTTGTATGCCGGGGAAAGGGCAAAATCTCCGTTCTACCTGCATGCACTGGTGCTGGAAAGCTATATGCACAGTGCCCACAAAGTATCACCGGGCAGTTCACAGATAGCTAAGCTTTTATGGAAAGAGCTTCAGTCGTATGGAGGCACCATCTACCGCAATGCCGAGGTAACAAAGCTGGTGGAAGAAAAGGGAACGCTGCAATATGCTGAGGCAAAAGATGGACAACGGTTTTATGCGAAGCAGTTTATCGCCAATATCCATCCTGCCCTCCTGATAAGAATGATCGACAGCAGCCTTATTCGTCCTGCTTACAAGAACAGAATAAACGGATTAGAGCAAACAGTGTCGGCATTTATGCTCAATCTGGTACTAAAACCAGGTACCGTGCCAGTTCGCCACTACAATTTATACTGGCACGCCAGAGAAGACGTTTGGCAAGCTGTAGATTACCAAAGAGAGTACTGGCCTGCCAACTATGCCTTGTATTTCACTGAATCCACAGGGTTCCCCGGTTTCGCTGAAAGCTTGTCTGTTCTCACCTATATGCATTACGATGAGGTGAAACAGTGGGCAGCTACAACCAATCATTCCGGTGAGCCGCTGGAGCGGGGAGCGGCTTACGATGCGTTCAAAGAAGCAAAGTCAGAACACTTATTGAAGAAGGTGCTGGAACGAGTGCCCGAACTCTCCGGCAATATTGTGGCCCATAGCACGGCAACGCCGCTTACCTACCGCGACTATACCGGTACGCCAGAAGGCGCCCTATATGGTATTCTTAAAGACGTGAACAGGTCAAGCGAAACGACGATAGCAACCCGTACGAAAATCCCCAACCTATTCCTTACCGGACAGAATGTAAACCTTCACGGGGTGCTTGGTGTAAGTATTACAGCTATTGCTACTTGTGCAGAGCTGGTTGGAATGGACTATCTGCTGCGAAAGATCAACACGTAACCATACAAATGCGTCTTATTAGTTGAAAGACTGCCGGAACTTCAACGGCGAAACGTGGGTTTTTGTTTTAAACAACTTACTGAATGATTGGGAGTGTTCAAATCCGAGCTCATAGGCAATTTCGCTGACGGAAAGATCCGTAGTTGAAAGTTTTTCCTTCGCCTTTTCAATCAGTTTTTCATGGATATGCTGCTGCGTGTTTTGACCCGTTAAAACCTTTAGTAAACTGCTTAAATACTTCGGCGAAACGTTGAGCGATTGAGCTATATGGTGCACCGTTGGCAACCCTTTTTCAATCAGATCATTGTCGCTGAAGTGATCACTCAATACTTCTTCCAGGCGACCTAAGATCTTGTGGTTGGTAATCTTTCGGGTGATGAATTGACGATGATAAAACCGCTCAGCATAGTTAAGGAGCGTTTCTAAATGCGAAATGATGATCTGCTGACTGAAATTGTCAATATTAGAATGATATTCCTGCCGAATGTTTTGAATGATGCTATTGATTGTGGCTTCTTCCTTTTCAGAAAGAAACAAGGCCTCATTTACCGAATAGTCAAAATATTCATACTTCTTAATCGTTTTGGCTAGTGAAGTATTCCAAAGGAAATCTGGATGTATCAGCAATATCCACCCTGAGCGGTTTTCAACGTTGTTTACATCCGGCTGTACCCGCAGCAGTTGACCAGGAGCCATAAAGTACATTACCCCTTCATCAAAATCATACTGCTGCTGCCCGTAAAACATCTTACCCACGCCTCTTTTAATAGAAATGGTGTAGTGATCGAAGATCAAACCCGCCGGATTTCTATCCGGCGAGTGTTGAATTTTCGCATAGTCTACAATGCTGATTAACGGATGCTCGGGTTTTGGCAAGCCATTCAATTCATGGTACTCACTAATTGATTTTACCCTTGTTGGTTTTGTGTCCGCCATATTGCAAAGATATTTTACAAAGCCTGTCCTCCTGAAACTTCAATGCGCTGTCCGTTGATCCAGCGAGCGTCTTCGGTGCAAAGAAAAGCCACAACACCGCCAATATCATCCGGCAACCCAACCCGGCCGAGAGCAGTAATGCCTGCGATACGTGCATTGATCTCTTTATTATCACGAGTGCGCCCACCGCCAAAATCCGTTTCAATAGCTCCGGGTGCTACCACATTTACGCGGATTTTTCTTTCGCCCAGTTCTTTTGCAAGATAGCGTGTAAGTGTCTCGACCG
>DATJDP010000029.1:0-5298 GCA_035497355.1 Flavipsychrobacter sp. | reverse complement strand
TTGAGTGCTTTGAGCGTTAGCTGCTGAAGTGAAACCTATAAGTGCTGCTGCGATAATGATGATCTTTTTCATTTTTGTTGTTTTGTGTTTGTTTGTTTTGTTAGTCTCCGGTCTTTCTACTTTTGTCTTTCGACTTTTGACTATTTGTTTGTTTGATGATGCAAAGATGGATCGGCGGGGAAGTGTGTGCAACAAAACAGAACCTGTTAACCCCGGCTTTGCATCCAGTTAACGAGCTATTAGGAAATGAAAAAACGGTATAACAACAAAAAATCCCGCCGGTTTCGGCGGGATTTCAAAACAACTTTATAATGTCTTACGCTACCGTTTCTACTTCTTCCGCAAACTGAAGCGCTTTATTCACCATGCTTTTTGACCCAATGAAAATAGGAGTACGCTCGTGGAGATGAGCAGGTTGAATATCCAAGATCCTTCCGCTTCCGCTGCTTGCTACACCACCAGCCGCTTCAATAAGGAAGGACATAGGATTACATTCATATTGTAAGCGAAGTTTTCCTTTGGAATTAGATTTATCAGCCGGATAGATAAAGATGCCGCCTTTAATAAGGGTGCGATGCATATCTGCCACCATTGAGCCTATATAGCGATGAGAATATGGACGTCCTTCTTCCTTATTGCTTTCCATACAATAATTGAGGAACGACTTCACTCCTTCAGTATACTTGGCTGTATTTCCCTGATTAATGGAATAAATCTTTCCTTTTTCGGGGCATTTCAGTTCAGGATGCGACAGACAAAACTCTCCGATAGAGGGTTCTAAAGTAAAACCATTCACACCCAGCTTAGTTGCATAAACCATCATGGTGCTCGAACCGTAGATCACATAACCGGCAGCCATCAATTTATTGCCTGGCTGTAAGAAGTCTTCTGCGGTACACGATTTCCCCAGCTCACTAACGCGACGGTAAATTGAAAATATGGTTCCGATAGGCGCGTTCACATCAATATTAGAAGATCCGTCCAGAGGATCGAACAGAACTACATATTTCGAGTTCATCGAATACTCGTCATCAAAACAAACGTGTTCGTCATTTTCTTCCGATGCAATACCGGCACAGTCAGCACTGTTTTGAAGGACGCTTATCAATGTTTCATTTGAGTACACATCGAGTTTCATTTGTTCTTCGCCCTGTATGTTGGTGGCGCCATGCTTCCCGAGGATGTCTACTAATCCTGCTTTCAGCACTTGCTTATTAATCATCTTGCAGGCAAGACCAATATCACGCAGTAAAGCAGATAGTTCCCCCGTTGCCTGGGGAAATCTTCTTGTTTCCTGAATAGTAAACTCATCTAGCGTCATTAGTTTGCGGGGAGAACTCATTTGAATCTTTTTTTTTCGATAGGCTACAAATTTAAGCTAACAGTTTCAAATTATAATACAGGCAACGGTTTTAGGGTGAATCGTCTTTACTTTCATTTTTTACTTTATCCGACATCCTGAAATATTCTAAACTAATGCAACTACCTTTGCACAGTTTTTTCAGCGGTAAATGGTACAGTATTTCAAAAATATCAATCGTGAGACCTTAGAGATCAACCAGCCTGAAGGAGCTAACTGGATCAATGTCACCCCGCCTTTCCAGGAAAACGAGATTGAAAACATTTCCCGGCTTCAAAACATTCCACGCGACTTTCTTATCGATACCTTAGATATTGAAGAGCGCGCCCGCTATGAAATTGATGAAGGTGTAAAACTGATCGTTCTGAAAACACCTGTAGAAAATAAATCTTTGAACGAGAGTGACGCCTACTACGTCACCATCCCCATCTTCATCATCATTACAGAGAGAAGCCAGGTCATTACGGTCAATTCTTTTGAAAACGTTGCCATTCGCCGCTTCCTGAACACTTTCGCCAAGCGCCATCCCGAAAGGCCGAATATGATGGTGCTGAAGATCTTCGAGAAGGTAGTACTCGACTTTATGGAAGTGCTGAAGGAAATTAACCATCGCAGGAATATCCTGGAACAAAAGCTCTATGACTCCAACAGAAATGAGGAGTTGCTATACCTGATGAGGGTGCAAAAGAGTCTTGTATACTTTCTAACTTCATTACGAGCAAATGAATTGCTGCTGATGAAAATGGAAAGGACCAACTTCCTGAACTGCGATGAAGATGAAAGAGAGCTGCTGTCCGATCTTATTGTAGAGTTTTCGCAGGCATTGGAAATGGCCGAGAAATATACCAACATCCTCAGTAGTACCATGGATGCTTTTGCGAGTATTATTAACAATAATATGAACCTGGTAATGAAGCGCCTTACCAGTATCACTATTCTTATCTCTCTCCCCACCCTTGTTGCCAGCTTCTTCGGCATGAACGTACGAGTGCCCTTTGAAGAGGATATTAAAGGTTTTTACATTGCTATTGTCTTATCTGTATTTATTGCCATTGCCACTGTTCTCTATTTCAATAAAAAGAAATGGTTTTGATGAATGACGGACGATTCAACGTACGGATGTACGGCATCTGGATTCATGAAAAGAAGGTACTGATCAACGAGGAACTGATTCGCGGACAATCAATCACCAAGTTTCCCGGGGGTGGGCTGCATTTTGGTGAGGGAACCATTGACGGTTTAAAAAGAGAATGGAGAGAGGAACTCGGTCTCGATATCCAGGTACTAGATCATTTTTATACCACAGACTTCTTTCAGCCCTCTGCTTATGACGACTCGCAGGTCATCAGCATTTACTATCTGGTTCGGGGGTTTGAAGTTCCAACCGTTATTGTCAATAAGCTGGAACGGGAGCGCACTTTCTGGAAAGCGCTTGAGGACGTTTCCGCCGATACCTTTAGCCTGCCAATTGACAAGATTGTCGGTCAGATGCTTCAGAAAAAGTATAGCGACAGCACATTATAGAAATATTTGAAGTAGCCATATAAGCAACAATTGTATTTGCGCTTATTTTTGTCGTTTGCTTATATGAAACTGCTTCTCAAATATCTTAGCCAGTATAAATCACTCATCCTTATTACGCTCGTTCTTGCGGCTATCAATCAGGTATTTTCGTTGCTGGATCCGTATATCCTCGGACACTATCTCATAGATCCGTTTGCGAAAAGTGCCGACAGCTTCAAGACCAAAGGGCTTGGTAATGAGTATTTCCATGGGGTGCTTACTGCACTGTTGATGCTAATAGGAACGGCAATGGTTTCCCGTATTGCCAAGGCTTTTCAGGATTACACTACCAATGTGGTCATACAAAAGTTTGGCGCAAGCCTCTATACCGATGGGTTGCGGCATGCAATGCGCTTGCCTTATCAGGACTTTGAAGATCAGAGAAGCGGGGAGACGCTTTCCGTGCTGTTGAAAGTAAGGCAGGACTGCGAGAAGTTTATTACCAGCTTTGTGAATGTATTGTTCCTGACCCTGATAGGGATCGTCTTCGTAATGATCTATGCTTTCACTTTAGATCCACTGTTGCCGGTCATCTACTTCGGCGGCGCCATTCTGCTAAGTGTTCTTACCAGCGTTTTGAGTAAAAAAATAAAACTGATTCAAAAGAACATTGTTAAAGAGACAAACGAACTCGCCGGCTCTACTACAGAAAGCCTGAGAAATATTGAGTTGGTAAAAAGCCTTGGCCTTACCAATCAGGAGATAAGAAGACTGAACGCAAATACCATCAAGATACTGGGACTGGAACTGAAGAAGGTCCGCAGTATCCGCTCTATTTCGTTTGTACAGGGTACAGTGGTCAATTTCCTTCGCCAGACCATCATGTTTGCCCTGCTTTACTTTCTATTTTATGATAAGCTGACGCTTGGTGAACTGCTGACCATGCAGTTTTACTCCTTCTTCATTTTTGGTCCTCTCCAGGAGCTCGGAAATGTTATTCTCTCTTATCGCGAAGCGCAGGCCTCTCTCAATAATATGGAAGAACTGATGCAGCGGCCGGTAGAAAGGAAAGCTGCCCATCCACAAACGCTGCACGCGGTAAAGAATCTTCGCTTTGAAGATGTCAGTTTCCAACACCAGACAGCAACCCGGCCAGCATTAGAGCATATTTCCTTTGAGGTAAATATAGGCGATACGGTGGCGTTTGTTGGCCCTTCCGGCTCTGGCAAAACGACCCTTGTGAAGCTTCTTGTGGGCCTTTACCATCCCAACGATGGTACCATCTATTATAATAACCACCCTGATGACAATATAGAATTTGATGAACTGCGCCATCAAATAGGCTTTGTAACGCAGGATACGCAGCTATTCTCAGGAACGATTAAGGAGAACTTACTGTTTGTGAACCCCGGTGCTACAGACAAGGAGATCGAGGAAGTATTACAGAAGGCAGCCTGTCAAAACCTGTTGGCACGAGCGGAAAAAGGCATTGAAACAATGATAGGGGAAGGTGGATTAAAACTCTCAGGCGGAGAGCGCCAAAGGCTTTCTATAGCCAGAGCATTGCTTCGTCATCCTCATCTGATGATCTTCGATGAGGCCACATCCGCTCTCGACTCACTGACAGAGGAAGAAATCTCAAAGACCATTCGTCACATTACCGATCAGCGCGAGCATATCACTATTATGATCGCACACCGCCTCTCCACCATCATGCATGCGGACAGAATCTATGTGCTGGAAAAAGGCAATATCATAGAAACAGGTAGCCATTTCAGTTTGCTGGAGGAGAAAGGCTTGTATTATGCGATGTGGCGCCAGCAGATCGGAGAAAGGAAGGAAACAGCGCCGGGGAAAAGGGTTGCAGTATAGGCTGTCACCATACAAAACGCCCAACAGAGATTCGTCATTTCGAAAGGTGAGGAACGAAGCCAGAGAGCTTTTCTCGGCGATGGTAAGCTCGTTAAGTGCAAAGGCTGCGCCATGCGGTCCTCTGTCTGGTAAAAGTCCTCGGAATTTAGAGACATGGTGTGATTCCTTGCAATGCTTCTTGTTTATATCTATCTTTATTATTCATGTTTATGTACCTAAAATAACCGTAAGCTGGCTTTTTATCAGTTCTAATCATCAAATCTTATCTTAAAGATGAATCGTGCAACCTTACTTCTCCTTCTGAGCGCTACGCTGTTGCTGCACGCTCATGTTTCTATTGCCCAAACTTTATCTCCAGACTGGGCGAAACAAATAAACGGTAGTCAAGGTGGAGGGACAACCACATATGGAGACATAACTACTGATAAAGAGGGGAATGTGTATAGTTCGTGATCCAATCGCACACGTCGCCGATCAACGAGTGGCTCATGGAGCAGCTCATCATGATCGACGCCCTGAAGCGCGCCTCGGCCAAGCGCATCACCGTGGTCGCACCGTTCTAC
>DATJDP010000028.1:0-25163 GCA_035497355.1 Flavipsychrobacter sp. | reverse complement strand
AAGAGCGTTAGAAAGATTAAGTTGAACTGTTTGTTGAGCAGAGCTTTGAGTGCTTTGAGCGTTAGCTGCTGAAGTGAAACCTATAAGTGCTGCTGCGATAATGATGATCTTTTTCATTTTTGTTGTTTTGTGTTTGTTTGTCTTGTTAGTCTCCGGTCTTTCTACTTTTGTCTTTCGACTTTTGACTATTTGTTTGTTTGATGATGCAAAGATGGCTCGGCGCAGAAGTGTGTGCAACAAAACAGAACCTGTTAACCCCGGCTTTGCATCCGGTTAACGAGCTGTTAGGAAATCTGAGCCTCAAAGAAATCAATGTCTTATTTTTATAGCCAGAACGCAACACATTGGGTACGACAAATACTGCACAACAGTTTCAGGCACTTTTCAACAACGCAGCGATAGGTATTATTACTGTTGATGAAAGGGGTCAGATAATTATGGTGAACGATTTTGCTTTGATACAGTTTGGATATGAAGAGCAAGAGCTTTTAGGGCAGACAATAGAACTGCTTTTACCCAAAAGGTTTCGTAATGTGCATGAGCATCACCGGGAGCAGTATCACGGAGAAAATGCTCATAATCGTCCTATGGGGTTGGGAATGGATCTGTTCGGGCTGAAAAAGAACGGCATAGAGTTTCCTGTGGAAGTGAGCCTGAGTGTCTATAAAGTGGAAGACCGGCGATATGTTATTTCCTTTATCAACGATATTACGATAAGGAAGAAGGCTGAAGATGATCTTATAAGATTGAATGAAGCATTGGAAGAAAAGGTGAAAGAGCGAACCTATTCGCTTGAGGTAGCACTGGAAAAGGAAAAGGAACTGAATGAATTAAAGTCACGATTTGTCTCCATGGCTTCACATGAGTTTCGAACGCCTTTGAGCACCATTCTTTCCTCTGCCTACCTTGTAACGAAATATCAGACTGAGGGAGAGCAGCCAAGGCGAGAAAAACATATTCAAAGAATTGTCTCTTCTGTTAATATGCTTACGGACATCCTCAATGACTTTCTTTCTGTTGGCCGGATTGAAGAAGGGAAAATACAAGTGCGCTACTCAGAATTCAGTATGCCGGATATTATCAGGTCGTTGATCAATGAGATGCAAACGATTCTGAAAAGTGGACAACGAATAGACTATATACATACGGGCGAGGAAAAGGTCATACTTGACGTGACGCTGCTAAAGCATATAATAATGAATCTTGTTAGCAATGCCATCAAATTCTCGCCTGAAAAATCAGATATCATCATTCGTTCAGAAAACATGGGTGATTTGATTACATTAGCCATTAAAGATGCAGGGGTTGGCATTTCTGAAGGCGATCAGCAGCACCTGTTTGAACGCTTTTTCAGAGGCGAAAACGTTATGAATATTCAGGGAACTGGACTGGGGCTACACATCGTAGGAAAGTATGCGGAACTAATGAATGGAATAGTGGGATGCCATAGTGAACTGAATAAGGGAACCGAATTTATTATCAATTTCAGTAAAGATCAGAGCGCTGGTTAAAACGAATCTGATTTACAAAAACAATAAAGCATTCAGATGACAACCATCTTGCTCATAGAAGACAACGCAGAGATTCGCGAAAACACCGCAGAAATACTTGAATTGTCAAATTACAATGTATTAACGGCTGCCAACGGTAAAAATGGAGTTTCTCTGGCAATGGAACAAAGACCAGACCTTATCGTATGTGATATTATGATGCCCGTGCTGGACGGCTATGGTGTCATTCATATGCTGCAAAAGAACCCTGAAACGAAGAATATTCCATTCATTTTTCTTTCTGCAAAAGCAGAGCGTGCGGAGATACGCAAAGGCATGGAGCTGGGTGCGGACGATTACATCACCAAGCCATTTAACGGTACTGAGCTATTGAGCGCTATAGAAAGCCGCCTTAAGAAAGCCGAGGTGAGCCAGCAAAGCCTTCCTGCAAATATGGAAGGGCTTAACAGCTTAATTCGCCACTCAAGCGGCGAGGCAATGTTGCAAAAGATAAAGGAAAACCGTACTACAAACCGCTTTAAGAAGAAGCAGATCATTTATAATGAAGGCAACCATCCACTTCGTCTTTTTTACATCGAAAAGGGAAAGGTAAAGACCTATAAGACAAATGATGATGGGAAGGAACTCGTGATAGGGTTATATAACGAAGGCGACTTCCTTGGGTATAATGCCTTGCTTGAAAGAAATGTCTATAGAGAGACTGCCGAGGCGCTCGAAGAGACGGAACTTGCGGTGGTTCCGAAAGATGAGTTTGAAGAGCTGGTCAATAATAACAGGGAAGTGATGCAAAAATTCATTCAACTGTTGGCGAAGAACGTATCGGAGAAGGAAGAACAACTATTAGGCCTTGCGTACAACTCGTTAAGGAAAAAGGTAGCAGAGGCATTAGTGTCTTTGTATGAAAAGTTCAACCCGCAGAAAAAGGTTGATTTCCGAATAGACCTTAGCCGTGAAAACCTTGCAACCATTGCCGGCACAGCAAAAGAGTCACTAATCAGAACTTTAAGTGACTTTAAAGAGGAGGGACTCGTCGATATCCGTGAAGGAGATATTGTGATCCTCAATCTGAAAAAGATTGAAAACCTTTTCAACTAACTATAAAGCCTCTGCGAGGTAGCCGTTGAATTGCTTTTTGATCCGGTTGAACTCGTTTTCCATCTTCTCCATATCCTGACGGAGTTTCAACTGCTTTTTAAGCAGTCGTGCTTCAGTATTGGAGGCCTCTCCGTTTTTTTGTGCGAGCAGCAGCTTCTCCACTTCTTTGATATCATGGCGAAGGATAGCCAGAATAGCGTCTTTCCCGAGAAAGATGTTCTGGTACACTTCCGCCTGTTCCAGCATGTTCTTATCTACCGGGTACTGCATTATCTGCGCCAGGCGGTTCTTAAGCATAATGTTTTCCTGCTGCAGATAATCCACGGTTCTTATCCAGGAAGTTCCTTCATAACGGAATTGTTCTAATTTCTTTGGCGACATCTAAATCCGGTAGTTGTTTATAGACAAAATCACTTCCGATAAAATTACCGCTCATATTTTTGAGAAAGGAAAGCGTCAATCAGCAGAAAGGATGATTTTGGTCATTCATTTGGATAATGCTTATGGCAATGAAATAATTTTCGCTCTGCAGACGTTATTCCCTCAGTTAATTAACTTTACTCATCAATAGATACTAATGCGCCTACTTCAGTTTTTTGGCTTTTGTTTTCTGTGCGGTATCATTATCACAGGTACTTCGTGTAAAAAGGAGCAGTTTCTAAATAGCGGCGGAGAATTAAGGTTTTCAGTTGACACTTTAAACTTCGATACCGTATTTACTACCATGGGTAGTTTTACGCTCGCTGTAAAGCTCTTTAATCCGCAGGATCAGAAAATAAACATAAGCTCAGTACGCCTGGAGAAGGGTAGCAATTCTTTCTTTCATCTGAACGTAAACGGTATTCCCGGGAACAACGTAACAGACCTGGAACTCGCGGCTAACGATAGTATTTATGTTTTTGCTACTGTAAACATAGACCCCAACAACGATACCATTCCTTTTATAGTAGAAGACCGCCTTATTGCTACGCTGAACGGGAAGGAATATACTATTCCCCTTTATGCATTTGGCCAAAATGCTTATTATTTAAGAGATACGGTTATCAGCCAGAGTGATGTGTGGAAGACGGATAAACCTTATGTAATCCTGCACAGCGCCGCAGTTGATAAAAACACAACGCTCACTATTCCTGCCGGCTGCAGAATATATATGCATGCCGATTCACGTTTGTACGTTCTTGGAACTCTAAAAGCACAAGGCACTAAAGCAGACAGTATAATATTTCAGGGCGATCGGCTGGACAGAGATTATTTCGGCAATGAGGGCTACCCTGGTGAATGGGGCGGTATTTACTTTGATAGCAGCAGCACAGGAAACACAATGGAGTGGTGCCTCCTTCAAAACTGTGGCAACAATGCAGGCGGCGGATTGCCGTTCGCTGTAGAAGTGTTTGGGAAGCCAGGACTTACACAACCGCAGCTAACCCTCAAGAACACCATCATTCGCAACTCTATTGGTTATGGCCTTCTTAGTTTTGAAGGTAGTATCTACGCCGAAAATTGCCTGATACACGATTGTGGAGCGCAAGCCTTAGCCGTTTTTCAGGGAGGACAATACAAGTTCACTAACTGCGATTTTATCAACGACCGGCCGAAAAAGGTAAACCATGCAACAGAACCGACAGTTGCGGTTCTTAATTATTACCCCATCAGCGACAATCAGGTTATTAAAGGAAATCTGGATATTAACTTCATCAACTGTGTGGTATACGGTTCTCTGGATAATGAACTGTATTGCGACAAAGTTGACGATGCTGCGGTCTCCTATAATGCAAACTTCACCAATTGTCTTATAAAGAGTAAAGATGGGCTTCCATCGTTTGTGTCAAGTTCAGCCAATATATTGAATCAGGATCCGCTTTTTGAATACACTGAGAAATGGAACTTTCGTCCAAAGGAAGGTTCGCCATTAATAGACAATGGAACAAATGCAGGCATCACTTTCAATAACGATCTTGATAACACGATCCGCAATCTTCCTTTTGATATCGGCTGCTATGAATTTCATTGATAAAAGCACAATAAGCTTTTATCTGTCGGCTTTGCGGATAAAACGCGCATATCAGCCTGCATCACCTAAAACTTAAAACTGGCTCATATCAAGTACCTTTGCCGTTCTTAAAAATTGAAACAATGAAGCGTTTAGCCATACTTGGCTCAACAGGATCGATTGGAACACAGGCTCTGGAAGTGGTAGCTGCACATCCGGACTTGTTTGAAGTGGAAATCCTAAGTGCCCATAGCAATACAACCTTGTTAATAGAACAAGCCAAGAAATTTAAGCCGAATGCGGTAGTAATTACTGATGAAACAAAATACGAAGTAGTTAAAAATACGCTTGCTTCCATGCCGGTAAAGGTATTTAGCGGCGCAAGCGCTTTAAACGAAGTAGTGCAGTGGGATTCTGTGGATCTTGTATTGGGCGCCATTGTCGGCTTTGCAGGCCTTCATTCCATACTTGCAGCCATAGACGCGGGAAAGCAAATAGCTTTAGCCAATAAAGAGACTTTGGTAGTGGCGGGGGACATTGTAACAAAGCGTGCAGCAGAAAAAGGAGTTCATATTGTACCTGTTGACAGCGAACATTCAGCCATTTATCAGTGCCTGGCAGGTGAGAGCTGGAAGAATATTGAAAAGATTGTCCTTACAGCTTCCGGCGGCCCTTTCCTCGGGAGAAAAACAAACTATCTGGTCAATGTAAAAGCGTCTCATGCGCTCCAGCATCCTAACTGGACAATGGGCGCAAAGATCACTATTGATAGTGCTACCCTGATGAACAAGGGCCTGGAGATGATAGAAGCGAAGTGGTTGTTCGGCCTGCGTAATGAACAGATAGAAGTAGTTATTCATCCGCAGTCTATACTCCATTCCTGCGTTCAGTTTATTGACGGTTCCATAAAAGCACAGATGGGACTACCCGATATGAAGTTGCCTATTCAATATGCTTTGGCATATCCGCAACGCATTCCAAACGATTTTAGGCGCTTTAGTTTCCGTGATTTTCAGAAGATTACCTTCGATCAGCCAGATTATAAAACTTTCCGTAATCTTGCGCTCGCCAAAGAGGCAATGGAAAAAGCGGGCAATCTTCCTTGTATCATGAATGCGGCCAATGAAGTGGTAGTACACGCATTCCTCGCCAACAAGGTAGGATTCCAGGAAATGAGTGAAATGATTGAAAAAACAATGGAGAAAATTGATTTTATACAAAATCCTTCATTGGAAGATTATGAACACTCAGATAAGGAAGCACGCCTTTTTGCAAACGAACTGGTAAAGAAAGGACTGCTGTCCGTATATTAAACATATCAACACCACATGCAATTACACACAGTCCTTTTAATATCCGGTGGGTGGATACAGGCATTACAACTGCTGGTAGCCTTGTCCTTGCTGATTCTTCTCCACGAATTCGGGCATTTCTTCTTCGCACGGCTGTTCAAAACACGCGTCGAGAAATTCTATCTCTTTTTTGACTTCCTTTTTCCCTTTCCGGGACTGCTCAACTTTTCGCTCTTCAAAAAGAAGAAAGGAGATACGGAATACGGCATTGGCTGGTTCCCTCTGGGAGGCTACGTGAAGATCTCGGGCATGGTGGACGAGAGTATGGACAAAGAGCAAATGAGCAAGCCGCCAGAGCCATGGGAATATCGCTCAAAGAAGGCCTGGCAGCGGCTGTTCATCATGCTTGGTGGCATCATCATGAATGTGCTTGTCGCTATTGTGATTTACATCGCCATTTTTGGAATTTGGGGTGAACAATATTTGCCCGCGCAAAACGCAAAATATGGTGTGGCTGCAGATTCTCTGGCGGAAAAGGTTGGTTTTAAGGATGGTGATAAGATAGTAGCGGTAGGAGGCAAACAAGTTGATCGGTTTAGCGATGTAATGAAAGAATTCATCTTTCAACAGGCAAAGACTTTTACTGTTGATCGCGACGGACAGATGGTTACTATTAATGTTCCAGACGGGACTATTAGTCAGATCATTAAGGCAAGAAAGAAAGGGGCATTTATCGATATAAGAACACCATTTCTTGTCGGCGATGTAACCAAGGGATCTGCTGCTTCCGCTATAGGATTGAAAAAGGGGGATAGCATTGTCCTTCTGAATGACCAGCCAGTAGCTTTTTTCGATCAGTTTGAAAATGCAAAGCAGGAGCACAAGGGCGAAAAGGTTTCCCTTACGGTAGTGAGAAATGGCGCACCGGTTATGCTGGCAGGTACGTTGCCGCAGGATGGTGTGTTCGGCTTTCGTCCTGATGTTCAACCGGAGCGTTATTTTGATCTGAAAACGATTAAATATGGCTTCTTTGGATCAATAGCAAAGGGCTTCTCCACCACTTTTGAGACTTTTGGTTCTTATTGGGAACAGTTCCGGTTTTTATTTACCTCCAAGGAAGTGAAAGCTTCTGAAAGCCTGGGTGGAATTGTAAGCTTCGGACAGATGTTCCCGCCCGTGTTCAACTGGGAGACATTTTTACACCTTACAGCATTCGTTTCCATCATTCTGGCATTTATGAATCTTTTACCGATTCCGGGTTTAGATGGAGGCTACGTATTGTTTCTCCTTTTTGAGCTCTTTTCAGGAAGAAAGGTAAGCGACAAAGTAATGGAACGTGCTACTACCGTAGGCCTGGTGTTGCTGCTTGGGTTAATGCTTTATGCAAATGGCCTGGATATTTTTAGGCTGTTTAAGAAATAAGAAAAGATTTATACTTTCAAAATAGCAAGGCCGCATCATACAGATGCGGCCTTCTTATTTTCGGAAATACATGTCTGCGGATAGCGACTTTACATTGACGCAGTTACCGCATGTCTTATACCTTGACTTCTCTTTTAAACAGTAAGATTAGTCTCGGGAAATACTGAATTGATATATATGGCCATTATATTGTTTAGCTGTTACTGGTCTCCGGCCTTTACTCTTGCTATTTTCCGGCCTGAAGCTCTGCCTGGTATTGTGCTGGTTGATTAATCAGCGTTACCGCCCTGGCAAGGTCGTTATCATCAGTCAGGCTATGCTCAATTCTGCCGCGCAGGAAGTAATAGCGGGACACAATCTCATTTTCCAGCAGGGCCGTGATTTCCGTTTTGTGTTTCAGAAGGTCCTGCTGCTTGTCGTGCGCTACTTTGGACTGCAATGACGCGAATTCTCCCTTAATGGCATCGTAGTACTTTTCTTTTTCTGCCACGCTTTTTAATGAATCCAAAGCGACCTCTGTTTCTGTTTTATAAGAATAGTCCTTGCCTCCAAGCCATTTTTCAAAACTGTTGAATTCTGCATCAGAAAGCGAAAATGCGGCTGCGGAAGGAATTGCAGGATGCGCTTTTGCATAAATAGTAGCATATTCGAAAAGATAGTTTTTCGTGTACAGGACTATTGCAACCTTACTTATTGGCTCATCCTCCAGTTTTACATCCGGCTCGATACCGCCACCGCTCATTACCTTTCTGCCACCTTTAGTAGTATATGTCTGCTTTAAAGAATCAGGAACCTTGCCTACGCTTCCATCTGCATTCCGGTGTGTATAGTCGATAGCCTGGATACAGCGGCCACTTGGTGTATAGTAGCGCGCTATGGTAAGCTTTAGCTGCGCATTGTACCCGAGTGGCACTGTTTGCTGCACCAACCCTTTACCATAAGACCTTTCGCCAATGATCACACCGCGGTCAAGATCCTGCATAGTGCCGGCAACAATTTCAGATGCGGATGCAGAAGAGCGATTAATTAATACGGTCAATGGAATCTTTGTATCCCAGGGTGTACCAAGGGTTTTATACTCTCTGTTTTTCTCTGTTACTTTTCCTTTAGTACTTACCACAAGCTGTCCTTTGTCTATAAAGAGATTGCAGGTACTTACTGCTTCATTCAGTAGCCCGCCGGGATTATTTCTCAGATCTAAAACGACGCCACTCAGATTAGGATTCACTTTCTTCAGGCTGTCCAGCGCGTTTCTTACTAATCGGCTGCAACCTGGGGTAAATTGAGTTAGCTTTACATAAGCGATATTTTTATTTTTTCCTTGAAGACCAGCGTAGGGGACACTCGAAAGCTCTATCTCTTCCCTGGTTACCATCTTCTGGGACTCTTCTGAAGTATAGGCGTCTTTAACCCGTAAGGCCACCTGTGTGCCCGGAGACCCCTTCAGCAGAATGCTGATATCATCAATTGTTTTACCGCTTACTAAATGATTATCAATGGCAACAACCTGATCGCCGGGGTGTAAACCTGCTTTCTGCGCAGGGCTGCTTTCATACACATCCCCGATAAAAATATCGTCACCTTTTTTGCGCATCGTGGCGCCTATGCCGCCGTACTTGCCAGTAGTTTGAAATTCGTACTCTTCAATATCTGATTCTGTTATATAGTTAGTGTAAGGATCCAGATCATTCAACATCGCGTCGATACCGGTCTTAATTAGCTTACCAGGCTCAATAGGGTCTACATAATAGGTATTCAGCTGCTTGAACAGGCTGGCAAAAAGGTCCAGGTTCTTTGAGATTTCGAAATAAGAGTCCTCATTCTTGGCCTGAATGAAGAGGGAAAGAATTATCGTTACGCCAATACCTGCTACAAACCCCTTTATTCTGCCTGCTTTCCGGAAAAATTTATTAGCCATGGCACATTTCTTGTTTTAATGTTGTTTTGAGGCAATGTTACGAAATTTGGAGTGCTGTAACAGTGATCTGGATTTTTTAACAGTACTATGAAAAAAAGATTTGGTTGAGATATTATTTGTTTCTAATTTGGACGTGTTAAAATATATTTTGAAATGAAGAGAATTGTACTTTTTGCTCTAGTGACGTTTGGACTCTCATTTGGCCAGGTGAAAGCTCAGAGCTTTAGCATGGCTCGTGACACGACGGTTATTTTTACAGGAGCATCCGGGGATGTTCATAATACATTAACTAATTTGACTACAGATCCTCTACCGATAACATGGAGGATGACAAATTCATCCATAGCAAGTGGCTGGGTCGTTTCGGGGGTTTGTGATATTAACCTATGTTACAACTGGGCCGGCGATGTGGAAATGGGAGGTACAAAGAACTGCACTGTTAATCCATCATCTAATATGGATTTTAAAGTTCAGTACAATGCAACAGGCGGAGCGATTGGTTCTTCAAGCTTTATTACGTTCCGGTTTGTAGATGGCAATACAGGACTTCTAAAGACCGCTACTTTCATCGCTACAAAAGTGCCAACTGGTGTTGTAAATGTGAGCAAGGTAGACGACGATGTTGTTCTTTATCCAAATCCGGCGAAAGACGATCTTAATGTAATTTTTGATCCAAATTCTGATGTAAAGAACATTGCGGTTTACAATCTGATCGGAAAAATTGTTAGTATTTATAAAGTGAACGGTAACAGTGCTAAGATTAATGTAAGCAACGTTCCATCCGGCATATATTTTGTTAGATTGTTAGATGGACAAGGACGTGTTGTTGCTACACGTAAGTTTACACGTCAATAACGCTTAATAACTTTTTTTGAACGTCCCTTGCCTCAAAGCAAGGGACTTTTTTTATCTTGAAAATGAAACCCAACATCTTTATCATGCCTATCAGGATCTGTGCTTTTCTTCTCTTATTTTTTTCAAGTCTGCACACCTTCGCACAGCAGCAGCTGGTAGAAGGCGAGTTGGTTTATTCCGTCAGTATCAGAAAAGGCGGCGCAAATGAACCGTTCACCAAGGCTGGTACGTATAGCATTTTTCTGAAAGGAAGCACTGTCCGTAAGGATATGAACCTTCATACCGGCTATAACAACACTATTATTATTAACAACAGCGACGGTTCTGTTTATTCTTTGAAGGAATCTGCAGCAAATAAATTCGCTATTCAGTTAAGCCTTCAGGAATTGCAGATTCGCGAAAAGCCATTTCAGGACTTCACTTTGACCAATACCGATGGCCATGTTACGATAGCGGGATTCAAGGCGCAAAAGGGAAACGTGCGATATAAAGATGGCTCTCAATTCCCAATAGCCTATACGCCAGACTTTTCTATTTCCCAGCCCTATGTATTCAATCATCTCCCCGGAATTTCAGTCGTGCCCCTTTTCTTCGAAATTGCCAATGAGAACGGCACGACAATGCGCTTTGAAGCGGAAAAAGTAGCAGCAAGGCCAGTTGAGTCCTCTCTGTTCAAGATACCGGCGGAGTACAAGATTATTTCCAATGAAGAGTATCGGCAGATAAGCCGATAAATCTTTACTGAATTATTACAATTATTTGCAATGCCTTTGAAAGAAAGATTGTAAATTTAATTGTGGTCAAAATAGCCTCCGTTATATTGCTTTGGCTTTTCCTGCCGTTCAGTGTATGGGCGGAGTATACATATAAAAGCTTTGAAGAAGCCCTTTACGACAAGGCTAAGGTAAAGAAGATTAAGATCACGAACCGGAACCTTGAACGCCTTCCCGATATCTTTGATAATTTCCCTAACCTGGAAGAAGTAAACTTCAGCGGGAATAATCTTAGTTCTCTGCCTCCTACGTTTTTTACTTGTCGGAAACTGCGGGTTATAAACCTATTAAGAAATGATTTTGTTTCCCTGCCGCAGGCTATTGGGGGGCTTCAACAACTTGAGTATCTTTCTCTAAGCTACAATGAGCTCGAGTGGCTTCCCGAAAGTATAGGCGAACTGACCAAACTGGAAGAGCTTTGGTTAAAAAATAATCAATTGAGCACATTGCCCGCGTCTATCGGCAAGCTAACGAAACTAAAAAAACTCAGCGTTACCTCTAACAACCTGGTTTCTGTACCCGTTGAATTGTCGCAGTTAAAAAGTTTAGAACTTCTTGATCTTGCTGATAATATGCTAAAACGACTACCGAACGACTTTGGGAACCTTAAGCATCTGAAATTTCTATACCTCAACAGAAACCGTCTTGATTTTATTCCCGGGTCTATTGGAAACTGTGAAATGCTGCAGGAGTTGGACGTTGCTTATTGTGGAGCTATGCAATTGCCCGAGTCTTTGGCAGCGATTCAAAGACTAGACAGAGTGTACGTAGATAATAGAACAATTATGTTTTATCCGGATCCTCGAAATAAGTTCAGGCAACAGATAGTTGTGGTCGATTCCGGAACGCAGAACTACAGGATGTCGCAAATGTATTAAGAGCTATGATCGTTAATAATTACCCATTTCCTTTCTATTTTTCTAAAAAGCAATGTGAACGATCCGCTCAAATTGCCTATTGTCCTTTCAAGCGCCCATTTGCCAATAACGAAGTAGTATTCATTTGAAAGCTTTTTTAAGCTAACCACTGTGAGTTTGAGATCGCCCATTGATTGCTTGTCAGGGTAGGCCTTCTGGTACCTTTCCAATGTTGGGTAATAGCCGTAGGTAGGTCCATTTTTACCAATAAATATAAGACTGTCGTTTTCCCAATATCCTTTCATGTACCCGGCAATATTGCCTTCATTCCATGCTTTCTGTTGTTGGCTTAGGATTTGCCGGATGGCCTGCTTGTTTTTGTCCTGTGCAGCAGACGAGAGAAAAAGGAATACAGGTAAGACCACCAAAAGGAACTGCTTCATAGAAAGCTTTTCCTGTAAATCTAACCAACATAACGATATGTGCACATCTTA
Source organism: Flavipsychrobacter sp. (assembly GCA_035497355.1). Classification (GTDB taxonomy): domain Bacteria; phylum Bacteroidota; class Bacteroidia; order Chitinophagales; family Chitinophagaceae; genus JAFIGV01. Next base: position 12,956 of record DATJDP010000028.1, on the reverse strand, counting down.
CGCCTGGAACCTATCTTTGCGCCGTTATGGCAAATGAAAATACGCTTCAGAATATAATCTCACATTGTAAAGAATATGGCTTTATTTTTCAAAGCAGTGAAATTTATGATGGCTTGAGCGCTGTTTATGACTACGGTCAGTACGGTACCGAGCTGAAAAGAAACATCCGTGAATACTGGTGGAAGAGTATGACCCAGATGCACGAGAACATTGTCGGTATTGATGCTGCAATTTTCATGCATCCCACTGTTTGGAAAGCAAGCGGCCATATAGACAATTTCAGTGATCCGATGATTGATAATAAGGACAGTAAAAAACGCTACCGTGTAGATCATTTGATAGAAGGTTTTGCTGAAACCCTCCAGGCAGAGAAGGCGGAAGCATTGCTTCATCAGATGGAGCAACTTCTCGCAACAAACGATTTTGGCGGATTAAAGAAGCTAATAGAAGAAAATAATATTAAATGTGCTGTTAGTGAGACGTGCAACTGGACGGATGTTCGTCAATTCAACCTCATGTTTTCTACGGAATTTGGAGCAGTATCAGCCGGCGAAGCTGAGGACAATACTGTCTATCTGCGCCCCGAAACCGCACAGGGTATTTTCGTTAATTTTTTGAATGTGCAGAAAAGCGGAAGAATGAAGATCCCTTTCGGTATTGCACAAGTAGGAAAAGCGTTCAGAAATGAGATCGTCGCAAGGCAGTTTATCTTCAGGATGCGCGAGTTCGAACAAATGGAAATGCAATTTTTCATTAAGCCAGGCACTCAGAAGGAGTGGTACGAATACTGGAAGGAAACACGCATGAAATGGCATCGTTCCCTTGGTATTCCGCAGGAAAATTACCGCTTTCATGACCACGTGAAACTCGCTCACTATGCTGATGCTGCTACGGATATTGAATATAACTTTCCTATAGGTTTTAAAGAAGTGGAGGGCATTCATAGTCGCACTGATTTCGACCTGAAGAACCATCAGCAGTATAGCGGTAAAAAACTTCAATACTTCGATAATGATATAGATCCGAACACAGGAAAGCCGATAGGTAATTACATTCCTTATGTGATAGAGACCTCTATCGGCCTGGACCGTACGGTGATGATGCTTTTAAGTGAGGCCTACCAGGAGGAAGATCTGAGCACCGAAGAGAAAAAGGACAGTCGTGTGGTATTAAAGTTTCCAGCTTTTCTTGCACCCGTAAAGCTGGCGATCTTGCCGCTGCTGAAGAAGGACGGCTTGCCTGAAATAGCAAGGGAACTGATGAATGAGTGCAAGCCACATTTCAAATGCTTTTACGAAGAAAAAGATACCATCGGTAAGCGGTATAGAAGGATGGATGCCTTAGGCACTCCATTCTGTGTCACCATTGATCACCAAACGAAGGAAGACCAGACGGTGACTATCCGCTACCGGGACAGCATGAAACAGGAAAGAATTGCACTTTCAGAAGTGAAGCAACTAGTGCTGAACCATATTCAGGCTTTCTGAAAAGAGCTTTGAAACCGTTAAATTGCCAGGTAAATGCCTGGCTTTTTTATTGAAAGCTGCGCAACAATGCTATGAATCAGGAGCAGGAATTATTAGAAGTATTACAACTGCATCTGGATCTGGAGAGACCGGAAGTGGTTTCTAAAGACGCGATCTTAAAGGCGTTGGAATGGAGAATTTCTCAGCTTTTGCAGCAGAATAGCAGCACATTTTTTCAACTGATGTACAGGCTGGATGTTTCTGAAAGGAAGCTGATTCGCGCCCTGGCTGACCGCGAAAACGGGGTAAAGAACGTGGCGCTTCTCGTTTTTGAAAGACAGATCCAAAAAATACATTCCCGAAGACGCTTTCCACCGGCAAGCAGTGAAGACGAAGAGCTGAGCTGGTAAATGATGAAAATCAGTTCTGTTTTATAAATGGTTTATTAAATTCGTGAATTCAGTAATTCTCTTATGAAGCGATTTTTCCTTTTCTCCTTAGCTATTTTAATGCTTGGCGCCTGCCGTAAGAAAGAAGACCCCGCAGCTCCGGCACCTACTGGTCCGGCGAAGGTGACTGTAAGTTTTGAGAATGTTGCCGGTAGCCAGCCACTTGTGCTGGACAGTGTATGGTATAGGAATGCAAATGGTGACTCAGTAAAGGTATCTGAGTACAAATACTATATCTCAAATGTGGTGCTTGAGTCAGATAACACAAAATATAATGAAGAGGAAAGCTATCATTTGATTGATCAGCGTGACGACAATTCCAAAGTTTTTGAACTGAAAGATATCCCTGAAAAGACTTACAATAAGATCAGCTTTATGGTCGGTGTAGACAGCAGGCATAACACTGCCGGTGCACAAACCGGTGCGCTCGACCCTATTCATGGCATGTTTTGGGACTGGAATCAAGGATATATTATGGCCAAAATGGAAGGATATTCACCTCAATCTCCTATTGGTGGAAGAATCTCCTATCATATTGCGGGTTTCAAAGGTGAATACTCTGTATTAGTGAATGTTACACTTAATTTACCGCAACCGCTTATCGTAAAGGAGGGAAGTATTCATAATATTCATTTAAAAGCAGATATGCTTGAATGGTTTAAAACGCCTTCAACTGTTAGTATCAATCAAACGTCTGTAGTGGGGGCTGTTGGGCCGGATGCACTACGGTTTGCTAATAATTATGCCGACATGTTTAGTGTAGACCATATTGATTAATGAAACAAAATTTCGTTTTTTTATTTCTGTGCTGTGTCTGGCTTTTGTCGGCATGTAAACCTGATCCCTCCATATCGCCGGAGGAAGAAATCACTTTTTCAGTGCCTGAGGGTTGGCCTCAACCTGTTTATAAGTTTGAAAATAACACCCTCAGCAAAGCAGGCTTTGAACTGGGAAGAAAGCTTTTTTTCGACACCAGGCTAAGCCGGGACAACAGTATTGCCTGTGGCAGCTGCCACCAGCCATTTGCAGCATTCTCTCAGTTCGATCATGATGTAAGTCATGGTGTAGATAATAAATTGGGAATACGTAACTCCCCTGCACTCTTCAATCTCAACTGGCACAGCTCCTATTTTTGGGATGGAGGCGTCGTTCATATCGAAAATCAGCCATTGAATCCAATACAAAATCCGGTGGAAATGGATGAAAAGCTGGAGAATATTATAGCGAAACTCAGATCTGACAACTACTATAGCACTAAATTTAAAGAAGTCTTTGGTGATGAAACCATCAATTCGCAGCGGATATTCAAGGCGCTCGCGCAGTTCATGGGTATGCTTGTATCCTCAAATTCAAAGTATGATCATTTTGTTAGAAACGAGGAAGGAGGGGAGATGACAAGCATGGAGCTGAACGGGCTGAATATTTATCGGGAAAAATGTGCTGCCTGCCATAGGGAGCCATTGTTTTCAGACTTCAGCTATAGGAATAACGGATTGACGCCTTCCGCATCAAATGATTCCGGACGAGCGAGAATAACACTTGATGCCAATGACCTCTACAAATTTAAGGTCCCTTCACTGCGGAATCTTAAGTATTCTGCGCCTTATATGCATGACGGCAGATTCCGGACACTTTCAGACGCTTTGAATCATTATACATCAGGTATTCATGCGTCCCCAACACTTGATCCGTTACTGCAAAATGGCATACAACTCACCGCGCAGGAGAAATCCGATTTACTCGCGTTCCTCAACACTTTAAATGATGAAAGTTTCGTAAAGGACAAACGATTCCAGGAGGTGCAATAAAAAAAGGCTACCGCACCATTGTGAAGTAGCCTCTATGTATTACGATGGTAGCCATTTTAGTCAAGGTCTCTCACAATGTCATCTATCTTCACCGCTTCATAAAACTCATGGGGTGCTAAAGAACGACAAGTATCGAGCATACCGGTACTATGAAACTTTACTTTCACTTTTAAGTTGTTATGCTGAAAGGCGGAAGGCATGTATTCAGGCTTTTCAATTTTCCCGTCTTCCATTCTCAAAACCCAGCCGCAGCCGTCCGATGTAACGTCGCCTGTATCTACTACCACTGCCTTTGAGAAGTCTTTATCTTTTTTGCATGAAACAGCGAGTACTAAAAGAGTAGCCGCGCCCAGTAAAAATTTGCGCATGTTATATGGTAATTCAACGGTTAAAATACAAAATTCCTTTTACGCAGCAAGACAAAGACGAAGAAATTTTAGTTAGCGGTGAATTTATAACCAATACCCCTTACAGAATGAAAGTGCTGCGGGTTGCGACTATCGGCCTCAAAATACTTTCTAAAGTTAAGAATAAAATTATCTATTGTCCGTGTTGTAGGATAGACATTATACCCCCACACTACCTGTAAAATGTGCTCTCTGGATACTACCTCTCCTTCATGCTCTACCAATAACTTCAGGAGAGCGGCTTCTTTCTTGCTCAACTCCTGCACCTGTCCGGCCTTGTCCAGAGCTTCGTGTGCTGCAAAATCTATTTTACAGCCATGAAATTCGTAAGCATCAGGTACGGTTTGCGGCGCCTTAATTCTTTTGTTTTTCAGGATGAGCTTGTCCACGCGTAGCAGTAGTTCCTCAAGGTTAAAAGGCTTGGTCAGGTAGTCATCACCGCCTTTTTTTAGTCCCTCAACGCGGTCTGCACTGCTATTACGGGCAGAAAGGAAGAGGATCGGAACATCGTTGTGCTGCATTCTTATTGTTTCGCAAACGGTAATTCCGTCCATATCCGGCAGCATTATGTCGAGGATAATGAGGTCGAAGTATTCATTTTTTACCATTTTCAATACAGCCGGCCCATTGTCTACGGTTGTGATTTCATAGCCTTCCATTTCAAGGTTGAGTTTTAATGCATCCCGAAGGCTTTCTTCGTCCTCAACCACAAGGATAGAGGCTTTGGTTTCTCTGTGCGTCATAATAGGTGAGTTTTGATGAGATAAAAATAATGACAATTCATCTCGTCTGTCAATAGTAGTAAATTAGATATGAAACTGTTGTGACTATAGACGCAAATTCTATCAATTTCATGACAATTCTATCTCTTTTTTGCCGGTATAGCCGGGTCGTATAGACTGTGAAATTATTTTTAAAAGAAATTGTGTGAAACAGAAAAATAGCTACCTTTGCCGCTCTTTACGCGGGCGTGGTGAAATTGGTAGACACGCTAGACTTAGGATCTAGTGCTTCGCGGCTTGGGGGTTCGAGTCCCTCCGCCCGCACTGAACAGTTTTCAGTCCCGTTCTACGCGGGACTGTTTTTTAAACACTAAATGCATTAAATATGGCTACGGTAACGCGCGAAAACATTGGTACGCTGCACGATAAGCTCACCGTAAAACTCACTAAAGAAGATTACTGGCCTTCCTTTGAAAAATCTCTGAAACAATACGCAAAGCAAGCGAACGTTCCGGGCTTCCGTAAGGGAATGGTACCTGCAGGAATGGTGCGCAAAATGTATGGGCAATCCATTTTTGGCGACGAAGTGCTTCGCTCCGGTGCCCGTCAGCTGGAAGAATACCTGATAAGCGAAAAGCTGCCAATTTTTGCGCAGCCTATGATGGCTTCTCAGGCTGAGCCGCTGAGCATCGACATGAATAATCCTAAGGAAGTGGACCTTACTTTTGAAGTGGGTCTGAAACCTGAGATATCTATACCAGCGATCGAGAACAAAACGTCCCTTACAAAATATAAGGTGAGCGTTAGCGATAAAATGGTGGAGGATGAGATCGAGCGTGTTCGTCGTCGCTATGGCAAAGTAGAAGATCAGGAAGCAGTATCGTCTAAGGATGATATTATCTATGCTACTTATGAAGGATGCGATGCAGATGGCAATGTTGCAGAAGGTACGCAGAAGCAGGAAGATACAGTGTTGTTAGAAAAGCTTCCGGTAAAGTTGCAGGAACAACTACAAGGTAAGAAGGCTGGCGATACACTTGTTTTCCGTCCATCAGATATGGCAGAGGGAGATGAGCTTACAGGTTTCTTAAAAGATCCTCTGAAGACTGGACCAGAATCTGCTGATCAATACTATAAGCTAACACTGACAAAAGTGGGTTTATTGATCCCTGCTGAGCTGAACGCTGAACTGTTCCTTCAGGTTTTTCAGAACGACATGATCGCTTCTGAAACGGAGTTCCGCGAGCGTCTCCGTGGTGAGCTGAGCAAAGAATACGATCGCGTCACTAAAGAGCGCCTTCAGAACGAGATCTACGAATTGCTGGTTCACAATACTCCTATTCAGCTGCCTGTAGATTTTCTGAAACGCTGGCTGAGAGAAGGACAGGACAAGCCGAAGAGCGAAGCAGAGGTGGAAAAGGAATTCCCATCTTTCGATCATCAGCTTCGTTGGACGCTGATCTCTGACAAGCTTATCCAGGATCACGATATTAAGGTGTCTGCAGAAGAGGTGAAAGAAGATATCAAGGGTCGCGTTCTTTCTTATTTTGGAATGGACAGTGACGAAGACGCGCCATGGATGGAAAGCTACATGCAAAAGGTAGTAAAGGACAATAAAACGATGGATGAGACTTACCGTCGTATATTATTCGATCGTCTTTTTCAGTGGCTGGAAACACAATTTAACGTAGAGGAAAAAGAAGTAAGTGAAGAAGAGTTTTTCAAGCTGGCTGATCCACATGCAGCACACCACCATCATCATTAATAGTCATCTTAATAGTATCAATAAACGCTCTCTTATGAGGGCGTTTGTTGATTAAATCACACTACAATTTTTATTTGAATGAATCACTTATCTGCCGCGCAGTTGCACGAATGGATGAATCAGAAAAAGCAGTTTATATTGATTGATGTGCGGGAACCCGTAGAACGCGCTGCTTTCGATATTGGCGGTATTCATATACCTCTGTCTGAGGTAATAACAAGGAGGGAAGAACTTCGAAGTGAAGAGCCGGTTGTAATCTATTGTGAGAAAGGCATTCGGAGTAGCCTGGTAGTACAGCGACTGCAGGAAATGGGCTTTAACAATCTCTACAATCTTACCGGTGGCATGACTGGCTGGAAGAAGGAATACGGAACAGAGAAGTCATCTTCTTAATTCCAGTTGCCCGCCTTGTTCTGTCACAATCAGGCGATGGTTCATGCCTAAGGTGAGAGTATAGTTTTCCTCCTGATGGCCACAAGGGAAGTTGAAGCATACCGGATAGGTATATTCCTTTACTTTATCTGCAATAATTTCCTCTATTGTTTGTCCGAAGGGGCGTTCGGTGTCTTCGGTCTCGGTAAAGCTTCCTGCCACCAACCCCTTAAGATTATCCAGCTTGCCTGCTCTCTTCAGGTTCAGCAGCAGGCGGTCTATCTGGTACAGATGCTCTCCGATATCTTCTATAAAAAGGATCTTTCCGGCTGTATCCACTTCCGATGCAGAGCCGGTAAGATGCGCAAGTATGGCAAGGTTACCGCCGGTTAAAACACCGTCTGCTACTCCTTCACGGTTAAACCAGGAAGGTTCACTATGATAGAAAAGGCTTTCTCCGGTAAGGGCGGCAAAGAAATTTTTGATGTGGTTGCTGTTCACTGTTTCGGGCTTGAAGGCGGCACACATTGGACTGTGCAGGGTCGGAATGCCTAAAGTTGCCTGTATATGATTGTGCAGCACCGTAATGTCACTAAAACCACATATCCATTTAGGCTTTTTAATGAAGCCGCTGAAGTCTATCCGGTCTATAATGCGGGAGACGCCATAACCGCCCCGTCCCATCAATATTGCATCTATATCAGGGTCATCAAGCATTGTCTGCAGGTCCTGCAGACGTTCTTCATCCGTTCCCGAAAAATAGAAATGTTCATTGCCTACTGTATTGCCCATCTTTACTCTGAAACCCCAATATTGCAATGTGTCTAATGCGTATGAGACACGTTCGTTGGACACAAAGCCGGCAGGACAGGTAATACCTATAACGGAGCCTTTCTTTAAGTATGCAGGGTGCTGAATCATCATTATAAACCAATAAAAATTTTGCCTTCGCGGATAGTTACCGGATAAGTACGCAATTTATAACCTTCTCCGCTTGTATTCCTTCCGTTTGCAGGATCAAAACGGTACTTGTGCAGGTGACATACAATTCTGCCTTGTGCATCCAGCCATCCCTCACATAGTCTTGCGCCCTGATGCGGACACGTTGCGGCGAAGGCAAACAGTGTCTCCCCGCGCTTCAGTACACACAGGCTTTTGTCACCAATAGTTATCTCTGTTATTTTTTCTTCTACCAGCGAGGAGATCAGCTGCCGGTCAATTTCAGTCCAGGTGTAAAGCATTTTATCGTTTTGCCAGGAAGAAGTCCTTCATTAGTTGAGCACACTCATCTGCGAGCACCCCGCTGACTGTCTCCGCCTTAGGATGGAATGGAGAAGCACCATTACCACCACCAGAAACATATTTTCTATAGCCATTTTTAGGGTCGGAAGCACCGTAAACGATTCTTCCAAGCTTGCTCCAGTACATTGCTCCGCAGCACATCAGGCAGGGTTCGAGGGTCACATATAGTGTGGCCTCAGGAAGGTATTTACTGCCCATCTGGTTAAACGCCGCGGTGAGTGCAATCATCTCCGCGTGTGCGGTACTATCGTTCAGCATCTCTACCTGGTTATATCCCCTTGCTATTATCTTATTATCCCATACAATCACTGCCCCGACGGGCACTTCGTCTGCGTCGAAAGCAAGTCGCGCCTGCCTGAGGGCTTCTTTCATGAACCGGATGTCTGCACCATCCTGCTCCTCCGAAGAAGGAGAGGGATATTGTTGTATCATCCGGCAAAGATAAATGTCATGATTGCTTTATAGCGTCGATAGCATTCTGCAACCGCCATTTTTCCAGCAGAATGGTCTACTCTGGCTTTTTGCTATCCATCACAATAGTCACAGGTCCATCGTTTACAAGTGCCACCTTCATATCGGCTCCGAACTCGCCGGTAGCAACAGGTTTGCCGATCATTGCCGTCAATTGCGCTACAAAATACTCGTAAAGAGGAATAGCCTGCTCCGGCCTTGCCGCTTTAATGAAAGAGGGGCGGTTTCCCTTTTTATAGAGCGCATGCAAGGTAAACTGACTTACAACCAGTACGTCGCCTTCTATATCTTTCAAATCTTTATTCATCAGCCCGTTTTCATCGGGAAACACCCGCAGTTGGGCTATCTTCTTACAAAGCCAGTCTGCATCTTCTTTGGTATCCTCAGTTTCAATACCCAGCAACACCATAAAGCCCGTTCCGATGGACGACTTCATCTCTCCGTCTATCGTTACACTTGCTGTAGATACCCTCTGTATGACAACGCGCATGGTTTTAGTTTAGTCTAGTTTAGTCGTAAGTCGTAAGTCGTAAGTTGTAAGTTGTAAGTTGTAGGTTGTAGGTTGTAGGTTGTAGGTCATAGGTTGTAAGTTGTAAGGTAAGAGCTTTTGCATTTTTACTCTTTACTTTTGGGACTGACTTATGGTTTACAACTTCTGACTCCGACTCTCTTCTAACTCACGACTTATGACTTACGACTTACGACTTTCATCCCCATGTACTCAATAAACGAAACGATCGTTGCACTGGCAACGCCGCCCGGAGAAGGAGCCCTCGGCATCATCCGGCTGAGCGGTAAAGATGCTGTTGCCATTACCGATAAGATATTTAAAGGGAAAAAATTAGCACTTCAACCGAGTCACACCATCCATTTTGGACGGATAATAGCCCCCTCCGTCGGAGGGGGAAAGGGGGAGGCTTTGGACGAAGTGGTAGTCAGCCTTTACCGCGCGCCGAAGAGCTATACGGGTGAAGATGTGGTAGAGATAAGTTGCCACGGCTCTAACTACATCCTGGAGCAGGTAATAAAGCTATGCGCAGAACAGGGTGCCACCCCTGCAAAGCCCGGGGAGTTCACGCAGCGCGCCTTTCTGAATGGCAAACTGGACCTTACGCAGGCAGAAGCTGTGGCCGACCTTATAGCCAGTCAGAGCAGTGCATCTCATCATGCAGCCATGCATAACCTCCGGGGCGGCTTTAGTCACGATCTGAAAGACATTCGCGAGGAGCTGATCAAGTTTAGTGCGCTTATAGAACTGGAACTTGATTTCAGCCAGGAAGATGTGGAGTTTGCCGACAGGACACAGCTCCAGTCCCTAATTCAAAGTGCGAAGTTCAAAATTCAAAGCTTGCTTGATTCCTTCCGCCTCGGCAATGCCATCAAGCAGGGGATAAAAGTGGCGATCATCGGCAAGCCGAATGCCGGGAAAAGCACCTTGCTCAATGCCTTGCTCAATGAAGAGCGCGCTATTGTGAGTGATATCGCAGGCACCACCCGCGATACTATTGAAGAAGTGCTGAACATACGCGGTGTGCTTTTCCGCATTATAGACACCGCAGGCATCCGCGAGCATTCCACCGACGTCATCGAAAACATTGGTATGGCAAGGAGTCGCAAAGCCATGCAGGAGGCCGATGTGGTGGTCTATCTTTTCGATGTGAATGAGCAGCCGGAAACCGTATACAAAGACGTGAATCTTCTGAAAATGGAGAATAACAAGCTCATTATAGCGGGCAATAAAGCGGATGAGCAGGGCCTGACTGCCGCGCGCGAGAAGTTCTATGAATTGCTGGATGATGATGCCGTTCTGTTTATCTCTGCCAGGGAGAAGGAAAATATAGAAGTATTGAAGGAAAAGCTCTATGAGCTCGCCATCGGCGGCGATCTGAACCAGGAGGGCACCATCGTTACCAGTTCCAGGCACTATGCCGCCTTGCAGGAAGTGCAGCGGTCCCTGCAAGAGATACAAACCGGTATGGACAACGAGCTACCCGGCGATCTCATAGCCCTCGACATCCGCAGATGCCTCTATTTTCTCGGCGAGATCACCGGCGAGATCACCACGGAGGATAAGCTGGATTATATTTTTTCGAAGTTTTGTATTGGGAAGTAGAATTGTAAAACATCGCAAAACAACCAGCCAATAAATGCAAATTTAACAAAAACTAGAACTATCGATAAAAAATAAACCTCATAAAGACTTTAATACCATAATAGAAAGGATTGTAAACTGGATACCAGATAGAAGAAGAATTATTGAAGAAGCGTACAAAATTGAATTAAGGAAATTATCTTGAAAGATTTTTCAATCTCGAAGAGGAGGTTAGAGAAGGCAATCGTGACCTGACAAAAAATTTCCTGTAGAGGTAAAAAAACCATCCCAGTCAAAGCATGATCGGCTTTTAGGCCAAATGATAAGACATAACGAAATATTTGGAAGTGCAATAGCTGTTGTTATAAGCGTTTCAAGCGAGGATAGATTTAGAAAATTTCAAAAATTGTTTATTGAAGTTCATGACAAGCTAGGAATGACGGCAGAGCTTATAAAAAAGAAATCAGGAGTGTACGAATATATTTTGCGGTTGCCAATGATAAACAGCCGTTGGAAAAGATCCATGAGTGACAGATAAAAGACTTACCGATATTTGATAGAGTGAAGAGAGATGTGCAACGACATTTAAAAAAATAAAATCATAACAATAACATGGGATGGCTACAATAGGCTGGATAGATTTTTCACCGAACGACAGAAACCGTATCGGTTCAGTATTGGATCTACTTCGTCCTGAAGGAATGGTAGATGAATTAGGCTTGGGTACAATTAGAGATGCCTTAGCTAATCAATTATTCCCAGGCATTAGTACCATCCAAACTAAAGCCAAATACTTTTTTATTATTCCTTACATTCTTTTGGATTATCAGGCATTAAAACCGGTGCAACGGAGAGGCAAATCAGCTTTGAAATATTTGGAGGACAAAGAGTATGAAGTAATGTGGTACTTGGCAGAGGATGTATATGACCATGAAGAAGGATGTGGGGTAATTGGAATAACGAAAAGTAAACCTGAGAAAATTATTAGACGGCCATCGGCTATTTATTGGAATGGGTTATACACTTATCAGTTTATAGGTACAAACGGTTTGTCGGCAGACAGTTTTTTGAGGCAAGCAGGCAATGAATCAATTGAATCATTGGTATCAGTGAAACAAGGAGATGATTCAACAGGAGACGATGCGGACGTGGATCATGAAAATATGTTTCGTGTACGGGTTCCAGCTAGATTGAACTGGAAAGATAACCTAACACTTGATTTGCATAGAGAAGAAGCTGAGTTTTTCCATGACCGAATTATTTCCATAGCAAAGAACAAATTGATTGCTGAACTATTGCAGAACGATAAGCTATGGAAGGTATTTAAGAAAGCCGAAAACTTTGTTCAATTCGCAAAAGCTGCTATGTCCCTTTCACTTCCATCAAATCTGGAGGCAATGCTTGTACTAGCACATGACTTTTCAGAATTGATGTATGGAGCACATTTAGCTTATAATTGCCAGCTCCATAACAAAGTTTTCAATAGCGATCTGTTTGATGAAGAATGGGAAGAATGGCTGGCAGGCCTTCAGGATAATATGCTGAACTACTCCCAATTTAATCCTGAAAATTTGTTTGGCTATGCCACTACTACTCGAACCACTACTACGCAATTTGTAAAAGATTGGTGGAAGCAGGCGCAAAGCGGCTTTCCAAACATTAATAAACGAAATAGCTTAATAGAACAACAAGAAGCAATTGTAAAGGGTGGCAAGGCCAGGCTTAGGTGGAAAAAGACAGATGATGTAAGAGAGAACAACTGGCACGGTTTGAGGCATTTCGATTACAGATTTTTTCAGGCACGTACCATATTAAATGACATAAGAACAGGATTAAACCAATAATGCTGCACCCTAAAAACAACAGAATTGATTACGGCGAACAATTGATTCCTCCTGACGGATATGAATTAGCTCGAGCAATTGGAACTTCCTACTCCTTAGATCTGGAAGCCCTGATGATCTTACCTGTTGCACTTTTTTATGCTCAGAAGTTAGATGGTACAACCGATGATTTACGGTATGATATGCTCGATGCTATCACTAAAGCGGCTGACAAAATTACTGTCTATTACCAAAATGGGCAATTGAAAGTGCCGCAGA
>DATJDP010000027.1:0-2734 GCA_035497355.1 Flavipsychrobacter sp. | reverse complement strand
CCGGTATCTGGCATCAAGCTTATCTGCCTCTGCAGCATCGATTTGCTCTTTCGGATATGGAGTTTTGTCTGCCGGCATACTTTCACCGGTTATTGGAGCCTGGTTTACACTACCTGATCCTTTCACAACGATCCCATCCGCTGCTATTTTAGAATGTGGTTTTACTACAATGGTATCGTTCACCTGCAGATCCTCAATCTTCACTTCTCTTAGCTGATCTCCCGATTTAAGCAACGCTGTTTTAGGCGCAAGGTGTGCGAGTGCCGCAATTGACTTTCGCGCTTTCTCCATAGCATAATGCTCGAGAGAGTGACCGAGACTAAAAAGAAACAGTAGCAGAGCGCCTTCTTCCCAGTGACCCAAAAACGCAGAACCAATAGCCGCTACCAGCATCAAAAAGTCTATTTCAAACTCACCTTTACTAAGGCCTTCAATTGCTTCTTTCGTAGTGAAGAAACCACCAAAAAAATAGGCACCAATAAACAAGCTAAGTGAAACAGCATGGGGAACGCTCTTTACAAAAGATAAAATAAAACCAGACAAGAGTAGGATGCCACATATAATAGCAAAGATCATTTCGGTTCGCTCGCCAAAGATGCCTCCGTGGCTGTGGTCATGCCCTTCATGCGAGTGGTCGTGCGTCCCTTGCTGACCTTCGGGCTTTTTATTCTTCTCAAAATCTTCTACAGAAACAATTTGAAGCTGTTGCTTTTTGATCCGCTCCAGAATAGCCGTCTTGCTAATCTTCTCCTTATTAAACTCCAATTGAATAAAGCCTGTTCCAGATACCGAAACATTCAGTATACCATCTTTGCTACCAATTTCAGCCTCGAGAATCCTTGCATGCCTTGGTTGCCGAACACCGGTAACTTCAACTAATAAATGCCCATATTGTCCTGTAATGGCAGCACCGGCCTTCTTTGCCAACTGCTCCACTTTTGTAATAGAAACAATGGATGGATCATAATGAAAGCAGAGCTCCGCCTTTTTATCTCCATCCTGGGGAATGACGTGTACTTTATCAATTCCTTTTTTGTACTCTAAAGACTGAATAATGCGATGAACGCATGCATCGCGTTCATTCGGAATTTCAGGTAAGAGAATATGTAATTGGATCCTTGTCTTCTCCATTCAACGATTAAATCTTCAAACGTCTTGTAATCAAAGCTATGAATTTAAAGAACTGCTGATCCGCAAAAAATATCGCAAAAAGCAGCCCGATGGATAGCAAAAACTCCTACCTTTGCGCCTTCAAAAAAAACTCCTATTTCACTATGGCGCATACTTTCCTCTACACTATTGAAACCCCTCAATCTAACATTGCTGTCAAATTTGCTTCACCTACAAAAGTGACTTCCGAGTTTTTAGTTACGTTCCTTACAGCTCCGCATATTGAACCATTTACTATGATGTTCGAAAATGAGAAGTGGCAATTTCCCGAGCAGATGCCTGCTGAAGTAAGGGCATTGGAAGAAGAACTGCTAAAAGCCGCGAGAAAGTTCCAACGGTAAAGATCAGAACAGATTACTCCATTCGGTTTCGAGACGTTGTTTCATTTCATGGTCGGTAAGGTCGAATTTTACAGGTACTATAGAAGCGTATCCCGCTTTTAGTGCCTCAACATCCGTATCAGCACCTTTATCCATGTTCAGAAACTTGCCGACCATCCAATAGTAATCCTCTCCGCGCGGGTCTTTTCTGTGGTCAAACTCCTCCTCCCATTTGGCATAAGCCTGGCGACAAACTTTTATACCGCGAAATGCCGTTTCTTTTATGGCAGGGATATTCACATTGAGGAGTGTATGCGGCTGCATTGTCTTTTCAAGAAGCTTTTGTGTGACTGTCGCGGCCACTTTTCGTGCCACTGTGAAATCTGCATCGAAATTGTAGTCAAGCAGTGAAAAGCCAACAGAAGGGATGCCCTCAATAGCTGCCTCCATAGCTGCAGACATAGTTCCGGAATATATAATGTTGATAGAATGATTTGCTCCGTGATTAATGCCACTTACACATATGTCCGGCTTTTGGTGTAGCACCTGATCTCTCGCAATCTTGACACAATCCACCGGTGTTCCGCTTGTCTGCCAGCACTCTACGCCTTCGATGGCTTCCACCTTATGTAGTCGCAAAGGACGACCAATGGTAATTGCGTGACCCATGCCCGACTGTGGACTGTCAGGTGCCACTACCACCACTTTCCCCAGATGTTTTACCGCTTCCACAAGATTTCTGATGCCTGGTGCTGTAATACCGTCGTCGTTCGTGACCAGGATAACGGGTTCTTCGTTCCTCATGACACAAATTTACCATTCAGTTTTTAGTCGTTTCCGATCTTTTCAAATTGTTTAAATTTGCAGCGTTTTAGCTCAGTTGAGAAATCGTTGGCTACATATCATTCTTTCATGCTGGCTGTCCCTCTTATTATTATTTGGAGGAACAGCTAAAGAGTTTATCCATCTTTTTACTTCACATACAGACACCGTTCACCTACATCATGCAAAGGGGGATCTGTCATTCGAAAATCAACATCACCACTGTAAGTTCTTAAGTTTTTCACTGACGCCGTTTGTAGAGCGAGAAGTTGTAAAGCCATTACATTACGAACTATCTGTTTATACTGTAGCACCACAGGTTTTTTATACGCATATTGTCCAGTATACCACACTGGTTTCCCGCCTTCGTGGTCCGCCTTCCTTTTTCACCTGATTATTAAACTTTACCATCTGCTTTTGCA
>DATJDP010000026.1:0-38131 GCA_035497355.1 Flavipsychrobacter sp. | reverse complement strand
GGTTTCCAAATGCGGGGAAATCAACGCTGCTATCGGTAGTCAGTGCCGCGAAGCCTAAAATTGCCGATTATGCATTTACTACCATTAATCCGCAATTAGGTATTGTTCCTTACCGCGATAATAAGTCTTTTTGCATGGCAGACCTTCCCGGTATCATTGAAGGTGCTGCGGAAGGGAAAGGACTCGGACACCGGTTTTTAAGGCATATTGAAAGAAACTCTGTGTTGCTGTTCCTCATTCCGGCTGACAGCCCCGACCATGCCGGGGAGTTTCGCATTCTTTACAATGAACTGGAGCGATACAATCCTGAATTGCTTGATAAAAAAGTAATTCTTGCGATCAGCAAAAGCGAAATGCTTGATGATGAACTAAAGCATGAAATAGCAGCATTATTACCTAAAGAGATTCCTCATATTTTCATCTCTTCATTAGCTAATATCAATATCACACAGTTAAAGGATATGCTGTGGCAGGCACTGAATGAAGAATAGGTGCCTTTTAAATTCTGGTTCTCAGTGCGTGCTCACTGCAACGAGGAATAAAACTTTAGAAATTAAATCTAATGCTGCCAAAGATGCCGAAGTAGCGGTCATTGCCCTCGTTTGGCAATAGGTCAGGGGAAACCCGCCAGACAAAGTCTATACGAAAGAGCTGGAGGATGTTGGATATCCCGGTGCCCAACTCTATATAAGGATTCTGGTCAAGAGTGCGGAAAGGATAGCCCTTATCAAGGTTCAGCTTTTTGTTTTCTTCGCTAAGACTTCCATACAGGACTTTCGCGGTCCAGAACTGTCTCATCTTCAATTTCTTCAGATAAGGGATATAGTTGAAGACGCCACCGCCGATATTGTGTTCTATGTTCAGGCCTGCATAACGATCGCTGATGAATTCAAAACGATTCATCATATTGAAAGCATATTTGTTGTAATAGTAGAATTCATTACCCGGATGGATTTCTAATAACGGATAAGGAAGCGTTCCAAAATATCTTCCGGCAAATACATTGAAATACAAGCTTCCTAAGGGTGCGATCTTTACATCGTCAGATACGCTAATGGATACCTTACTGTATTCGTAACCGCTATTCCAAATGTTCTTGATGCCAACACCATAACGTGCTTCTACTACCGGATATTTACTTCCGAGACTAACGCGGTAATAATTTCCCTCAAGAAATTTCTCCTTATAGGCAAAGCGCAGCCTAACACTTGCTTCCGTATTGATCACCTGCATGGTCGGTGCTCCGGCATCATCTCTAAAAATGCCCTGATAGGGAAGCGGCGCATAAGGATCAAAACTGCGGTGCATGAGCACAAACATGTGGCTAAAACCGCTAAAATATTCTTTGTACCACTCAAGTCGGGTCTCCTCCAGCATAGATAGCTTCCATGGCACATTCGGCTTGCGAAAAAGGTTGCTGAAGATATTATCGTTACTTACCTGATCATAATAACTGGTGCTTCTATCAATATCATGGATATGCGAACCATACAAATACATTCGTGGTTTGCGGTTTAACAGCCAGAGCGCTGACGCTTTGTATTTAAACTCCTCGTCTTTGGTGCCGTAAGCAATATATCCGTTGATGTAGATGTCCTTAAAAAGCTTCGGCGTTGTGCCCATGGAAAAGCGGAAACGTTTTCCCTCTACAGGGTTGCTGCTGTAAACGTTCCAGTAAGGACCAAGCTCTATCGGGCCGAATTCCTTCACTCCCGAGGCGATGAACTTAATCATGTTCTTATAACGAATGAAAACAGGCATGCTTTCCAGGGTATCGATCATGTGGTAAATCGCTCGTTCATTTTTATTCAAACTATCAGGTCTCGCATGTGTCCAAAAAGCTTCGGTCGTTTTCCTTGCGCTATCTGCTACAATTACATCTTCCTTGTACTTTGGATTATTCACGACTCTGGAAATGGAGGTGTCATTGATGACAATGTCGGTGTAGGAGGTCGTTTTGCGCCCTATAAATCCTGGGAGCTTCGCCCCATAAGGTGCGGTAAAGTGCGCATAAAATTTATCCTTTATACAGAACCAGAGCGAATCTTCCACAGGTTTAAACTCCTGGTAGAGGGTCACGTTACTTACCCAGTTGATATTCGCATCCTTTGGCACTTCCATGTTGATCCGCTGAAGGGCGTAAACAGAATCCACCACCCAGAAGTCACCGTAAAAGCAGTTTTCGCCATCTCTTTTAGGTGCAAATTGTACGAGTATGACCTTGTAGCCATACGCTTCCTGCGTATCCTTTATTTTGTATTTATAGTAGAATAGTCCCTGATTTGAGATCGGGCTCACAAACTCTTTATCAAATACCGGAATGAAGTTATCATAAGCGTTTACGTTCTGATACATACTACCCATAAACTTCGTGATGCTCTCATTCTTAAAACCCTTGATCTGGCTGGCTTTAATAAACTCTTTCGTCTTTTTGGGGTTCCGCTGAAAATAATAGTCTGAAATAGTCTCCGTCAGGTAAAACGGCAGGAATGGTGTCTCTTCGGAAACAGTGTCCAGATTATCATAAATAAAGCTGAATTTCTTCATGAATGGCACCGGTAGCTTTTCAAATTGCTCTTTTGATAAGCGTTCCAGGTCTACTTCCAGTTTGTTGTACACCTCATATTTGTAGTTCTCCGTCCGGTCAGGGTTGTTTTGTGGCTTATGTGCAATCACTTGCTTCATTAATACTATGGCAGGGTCTTCACCGGCATGGAAAACAAACTCCGCCAGTTGATTTTCAGAGCGGGCCAGTTCAATAAAAAAGTTGTATTCGTGTTTCGTCTTGTTCAGCTTTCTTAGGGCACCATCGTAACCCATTGCCTGCACCTGCAAACTGTCTTTCGGAAGCGAAGCGATCTTCAATACAAAGTTGCCATCTATATCGGCGGCCGTTCCAAGACCGGTTCCAGGAATAAATATGGTCGCGAAAGGAATGCCTTCCCCACTGTTCTTATCCTTTACGATGCCGCTGATAGTGTAGCTGCTAGCCTGGGTAGTTTTCGCTGCTTCTACTGTCGAGTCACTGTGCGCAACTGTATCAACAAGTGCATGTAAAGTATCAGTGAGAACCGAGGAAGTGTCACGGGAAAATATCAGCGAACCTACAGGTACGTAAACAGAATCGACCGTTTGAGCACGACCAGTCCTGCCAACCAGTAATAGAACAAGTACTATCCAAAATAATCTCCTATACCTCATATACTACTCCGAAAGACTAGTTGCAAGTTTATCACGAGTATGATAACGTGAGTAAAGATATTGAGCACTTTTTATTCAAACTTATTTGTTCACATATTTGTTGATCCAATGATAAAAATATCGTTGTTTCCAGTCTCAAAGCCGCTATATTTACAGCCCTTATGGATTTGCAGCAATTCAAGAGAACAGCCGCCAGAAAGAAAGGGAAGCTTGCTTCCTTCCTCAAAAAGCTGGATGATATCGTTCCTGAAAATATGAACAAACTGGTAAAGGAAACGGACGCTGGAGTATGGCAGGACGTTCACTGTATGGAGTGTGCCAATTGCTGCAAAACAATGACGCCCACCTTCCGTCGTTCCGATGTCATTCGGATCTCTGCCCATCTCGGTATAACACCAAAGGCTTTTATCGAAAAATGGCTGTACAAGGAAGAAGATACGGGCGACTGGGTCAATAAGCAGCAGCCCTGCCAGTTCCTTATAGACAACAAATGTTCTATCTATGAAGTGCGGCCAAAGGATTGTGCAGAATTTCCGCATCACAATAAAAGACCCTTCGATGCCTACAACGATACTTTCACTAATAATATAGACAAATGCCCTGCTACGTTTCTTCTTGTGGACCGACTAATGAAGAAAGTAGAAGCAGAGTATGAGTGGTAGCAAGGGACGTCTTACTTTTTTTATCCGCTTTATTTAGTGGTAACAGCTTATCAATATGTTAACGTTCATTTGCCGTAACTTTGCAACGTGCGGAAGGTTAAAGAAATAACATTATCAGTTAATACTACCGTGGACCGGTTGCTGGGAGAGGAAGCTAAGGTTATTGACCGAGCTCCTGTTTTCATCAACCGCTTTGTACAGGCGGAATATCTTCATTTGAATATTACCGCTTTAAACTTCCCCGAAGATAGCGGACGCCTTTTTCTGTATCCTGTTGCAGACGGACAGTATAACCTTCATCTGCTTTTTCTGGTCAATGAGGAATTGTCTCACGCAGAGGTCTGTCATATTGAATTCTTTCCTGAGTTTTTTGACATGTTCGATGCACAGGCACTTTCTAAAAACGCACCTTTTCAATTCGACCGTACTACAGAGCAACAGTTCCATATTTGCGCCCAGACAAGCCACCTGATTGAACAACTGCGTCAGTTGTCCGCGCTCACACCTTTACTCCAGTCTTTACAACTCACTGAGATAGCTATTCAACTTTTGCGAAGGGCGATTGAGAACATTATGGTTCCCTTCACTGTTTGTCCAGTGCCAGCATGTCGTTTTCTCGCTCACGAAACAGAGCGCGAGAAGATTTCAGAAGCACGCCGGATCATGGAAGAAACTTATGACAAGCCGCTTACTATTAAAGAGCTTTCGCGTAAGGTGGCCATGAACGAATGCTATCTGAAAAAGGGCTTTAAAACATTGATGGGAAAAACCATTAATGAATACCAGCAGGAGCTACGCATTACCCGGGCAAAAGAATTACTTCAGCAGCAGGGACAAACAGTTTCGGAAGTGGCCGGCGCTTTAGGCTATAGTAGTATTTCGCATTTTAGCACTGCCTTCAAGAAGGCAACCGGAATGAAGCCCTGTGAGCTTTTGGGGTGATTCTTAAGTTGAGGACCGGAAGCTGCCACCTCCCCCAGGCTTCGATTACCCTTCCGATGGAAGCCTATGCTCCTGGCACCAGCCTTCCCACAGCTCGTACGGAAGTGATCTCATCTTCCATTGTTGTAATTGCTTTTTATACCGGCGCAGGCTTATGTCCAGGTTCTGTTCCAATTCATTGATTACGCCAACATATTGCGCTTTGCGGAAACGGTAGCTTCGCATCCCCGCGGCTTTGTTAACACGCCAGACAACACTCTCTTTGTAATGAATGACGGTGGTTTTGTAGATTTCCCGGCACCCGCAATAGGCGACTCCGCATCCATTGCAAAAAATGAAATACTCTCCTGACTGTGTTGCAGAGGCAATCAGTTCCTGTGGATATACCAGCCATTGGGGGTAAAACAGATGGCGACTATCAATCGTAATCTCAGCGTACAGTTCCGGGATTTCCGTACGGTAGTTCCTATAGTGTTTCTTCTGTGGAACACATTTTCGCAGTATCAGTGACGCCTGTAGCTTGTTGTATACATTCATAACTCAAAAGCTTGTTGTTCTGCCTTTTTGATGGTGTCTTTGAGGAATGACCAATTGGCGTAATGACGGGGATAGAACCGGAAGTCAGCGGATAGAAAACTGTGATGTTGCTCTATGAGGGCAACGCAGTTCCTTTTCATGCTCCGTATAAAATGACGATAAGCTTTAGGCTCAAAGGCAAAGATTCTTTTGAATACAGGACTGTCAATCTCCCATTGCACATGATCTCCGTAGTGCATCACCTGTATAGGTTCGGGGCTAACCCAGGTGTAATCTTCCAGAGGGAATTCGTTTGCTTCAAGGATGCGGAAGTTGCCGTTTGTCTTTTCTGACTTCACCAACTCCTGTATGTTGATGGCATATTGCGGGAAGTCAGCAATAGGATTTCCGTCAATTTCTATAACAGTGTAGGCCTCTTTGGTGGTACCGAACGGCACTTTTTGCTCCAGTACGAAGAAGCCGTTGAGCTTGTTGTACTTTTTGTGTTGGTAAAACATAACCGAAATACTTTTTGAGTGAAACAATAAGCAACCGCTACCCTATAGGGGACCACGATGCTCTAAGTTTTTTGAAGTATTTCGGGATGTGAGCATGAAGGTAGGGAAGATGGAGGTAAATTGCGGCGCCTCTAATTCATCCTGTTTAGCTTCTTATGAAATTGTCTTTTGTGTTTCTTACAGATGTAGATAGCATAAGTTCTGCCACGCAGCTTTTGCCAGGTTCCACGGCGGGAAGCTGTGTTCCACAACAATAATATCATAATCCAAAGCCTTCCCTGTCATGCAGTCTGGGCAATTCACCGGATTGTTACTCTGATACGGGATAAGTGTACAATCTTTGAAAATGAATTCCCAGGGATAAATCAGTTGCTCCCCAAGTTCGGAAGACTGCCAGCCAAACATTAGTGAACCAATCTGTTGATTCAGGAACTTGCTTGTTTTTTTGTGACAGACTGACTTATCAATAATTTGACCTAGTTTATTTCGGTAGAAAGTAGTTGCGAACAAGGCAATGTTTGCTGAATATCCCAGGCCTGCACATCACTGCGAGGTAATAAGGTATTAAACAGTTCTGCATCCCGTGTTCCACCGTAGAAAGATACTGAACAAGAAAAAAATGTATCTTGTTCTATTGTATGATGTTCATTTTAAAGCAGGATATTGGTTATACTTTCGAAGAGTTACCTCTACAGGTACTTAGAAAAAATGCAAATTATAAAGTCAACTATGAGAACAAATCGCAACAGTATATTTTATCAAACAACTATAGCATTCGTATGAGATTTCAGCTGGGGAATGTTGTACAAAGGATTCTTAAACGGCAAACTTGAGAAGAATTTCTGTTTCATATAGTTTCATAACAAGGTTTTATGGCTGAAAACATTTTTTTTTACTTTGTCCATGGCTTTTGTTTCTCCGATGGCACTCAGAAAACATTCGCTGACAGCGCTTATCTAACCCAAGCAATTGCATCTTTTTCTGAAAAGAAACTCATGTGGTGGGAACATGTTATTGAAAACAGTAGTGCCATAGTAGTTGGTATTTACAACTCTGCTAGTAATAACTGCTATATCGTAAAAAAGACAGAATTGAATCTATTTCTTGGCAAATACTTTCCTCAACATCTTTTTGTACATCGAGTCCCTGACTTTTTTTCATTCAATATTCCTTTTCCTGAGATCGAATATCCTTCTCGGGAGCCTTCTACAGGAATCTGTATTGGGGAATTTAAAAGTTCGACTTATCAACCACTATCCAGAACCGGCGTATTAAAATTATCTTACCGCTACAACCGTCAAATTTTTGACGCTAATTCCAGTGACTATTTCTTTTTTAAAGAATTTTCTTCCGTGCTAGAATTTCAAAATCAATATAAGGATTACCTTTCTTCATTTTTAAACACCTCTTCTCACAGCCTCTGTAGTCATAGACTCATAACACCATATTTTCAACTTACCTCCCAAGAATTCCAATCTGTTCTTGAAATTGCTGAGGCGCTTAGGGAAAAAGATGAATACGAAGAGCAGTCCTATGATGCATATAGAAATGAATTAGCGCAGCAAAAGGAAAAAGATAATTTTTACGAGGAACAATATAGGCAAAGCTATTTGGAAGGGGATTATGATAACTATTTTAACATTGACTGAATATGTATGCGGCTATTTCGAATATTCCAGGCTTCTATTTTACTGACGAATTGAAGGATCCTCGCAGGTCTTCATTTTTTGGCTCTTCGCATCCCGAAACTTCAATTATCGATGTTATAACCTCCGACCATTTCAATTTTTGCCTATATCCATCGTCGCCATTTAGAAAATTCGATGCGAACAAAAGTTCTACCAAACAGCTTTGGGGTTCATTTGATGTAAGAGCCGGGGAGACTAAATGGAGTTATGAGCCATTCCCCGAATATGAGGAAGATAGTGTTGAGATCAGACAACCGGATTTCTTTGTTCTTCTTTTACCTTATCCACTCATCGAAATGTCAAGTGATAAAAGTGTCGGCTTTGTTGACATTAACCCGTTTTCTGAATTCTGTGCGTCGAAAAAACATCGCAATTCTTTTTTCGATATCGACTTTGATTTGGCTTCTTCATTTAATATCGTTACAGATAAGAAAATCTTTACCGATTCAACTTCACAACGGGGAACGCACAAGGTAAACGTTAAATCAAATCACTTTTGGGACAGTTATTCAAGAGCATTTCCAATTATTACTACGAATATTGATCACCTTTTAAAGATATTAATTGATTTTCAGGCGTTTCTTAGTGAAGCGTTCGGCTTCCAGGCTACATTATCTAATTTTTCTAAGTGCGTTATCCCGTATTTTAAGCTGAATGGCTATGAACATTCAAAACTTACAGAAATATCTACCTGCCACGACTGGTATCTGTATTGGCACAGGGTAAAGAAGTGCTTGCACCTGGCTGATGTAAACATTAAGGTTCAACTTGAGGAGAAGAAATTTATTACCAGCAATACCGTACAAGAAATATTTGGAATGCTGACTGTAGTCACAGTTGAAAATAAATCGACAGCTCTGTGTTATATTTACGATGGGGGAAGTGCTGGCGAACTAAGTTTTGTACTGGCTTTAAAAAAATATTTTGAGTATGTTGTTTCAAACGCCGATGTCAGCGAAAGTTTGATAGTTACAAGTAATAAAACGGATGTCTTCGATTTGAATTCTGTAATAAGACGATATATCATTTCAGTTCAAGAAATTGACGAAGAAATGGGATGGGAGCAGCACGGTTTTGACGAACAGGCGTTTATTAATTTTTGTAAACAAGCAAAGTGGTACAATTACAATATTATAGAAGACATCCTAATACGGGTCCCTTAGCAAGATGTCTTCATCTGATAGCCCATATGTAAGGATAGTATATCGCGGAAAGAAACGTCTCTTTTAATACCGTCGTAGGATCAACTTGGTCTTGAAATCGGTGAAAGGACTTTTGCAAGAGGCAACTCATCATGACTAATTGTATCGCCCATCAAATAGTGAAAGCTTTTTATTGGAGAAAACATTATAGGTGTTAACTCTATGCTTGTCAGTCTTTGGTGAACAGATTGTAGCCACTCAAACATTTTCAATAGTAAGCTTGCTGCGTGTATTAAAAACTGTCCCAAGCTCGCCGTGATCTCAAGACGCTTATTTCTATCATTATGTGCCACATATTGATCTCGGATATTCATAACGTGCTTTATGAAAGATTCCTGCTCAAGTAAGCCCTGCATCCACATTCTAGTTTCCGTCAATGAAATATCTGGAAGCCTTCGAGCATTATTCTCAAGTTTATTTAGCAATTGGAACAAAGAAAAAGACTCTTTCTTCTTACGGAGCAGTTTGTTTAGATTCAAGATAACAGAATCCATATGAACTCTTTGTTCAAACCTAAAAAAGCTTGTCTTGTCCGCATCTACATTCTTTGAAAAAGCGATTGAATCTTTCTCAATAAGATATTCAATCATTTTGATAGATTCTGCTGAATAGAAAATCATACCGTATGCGGCAATAACATGTGTAACTATCGAATCTTTTTCTTTTTGTTTCATTGTTTTAATTTCACCATGATGAAAGGGGAACTTAAGACCGTCCATCTGCCCTTGTAAGACGTCTACTTTCAGGAAATACTTCTCTTCCATAGAGAGTTAACCGGTTTTTCACGCAATTAATTTCTTTATACATCTAAATGGACGTGCAGAAGGGCAGTATTCAATATTAACCGGCTATGAGCTTGTTAAATCTGAAGGCTAAGGTTACGATATTAAAAAACTGCCGGAATGATGAGCAGTCGTCGCATATCGCCAAGCCTGGACACCGAACCAGCAGTTAATAAAGGTATCAATAAAAATTACACTGTAAAACAAGCCGTATTCAATTGCACCGCCGTTTCTTTTTGATGGATTTGAATAAATCCTTAGCTCTATGTCCCGATGCCCTCGCAGCCACACTTACTCCTTTAAGATATCGACAACAAGATACGTCGTCCCAAGCCTTCCGCATGTGGGTTTGTCCCTGTTCTTTCGCGGTTTAGTACCCATCCTATAGGGTTTGTCGCATTCCGTGTACGGTTTGTTACATTCCGTGTACGGTTTGTCGTATTCCGTAAAGGGTTTACCACATTCCGTGAAGGGAATCCCACATTCCGTGAAGGGGTTGAGTCATTCCTTAAACGGTTTACCATATTCCGTGAAGGGTTTACCACATTCCGTGAAGGGATTACCATGATCCGTGAAGGGATTGCCACGTTCCGTGAACGGTTTACCACATTCCGTGAAGGGTTTACCATTATCCGTGAAGGGTTTACCACAATCCGTGAAGGGATAGAGAAAATCCCTGTAAGTTGCGGTTTGGCTCCTTCTTTCTGCAGTACTACTTCCCTGGTGTTTGTGTCGGTAATTGTGGTGTTGCTACGCATGTCCATTGTTGCTCTCGAATGCAAATATGCGGCTAAGGCGGAGCCCTGGTATCGAAAAGGGCAACTAACGTTAAAAGATGCTCAACAACGTTAAAAGATGCTCACTAACGTTAAACAACGTGAAATAACGTAAACAAACGTAAAATTACACGTCACAACTTCTATGATAATCAATCACTTGCCTTATTAGCGTTTTTCTTCATGTTGCATCAAAACGTTCATTTTGGACTATTTTCGTCCGTTAAATAGATGATATATCGAGAAAGAGAACAATTGTATGAGTGATAGAATGGGGAACGAAGAGCGGCAGAAGTATGGCCATATACTGGCTTCTAAGTACGTTCGTTTTCTAACAACTTAATTCTGCTAAAGCAGTCGTCCTTTTTGCCGGAAGAATCCTCCAATTATCTCAAGGAGTGTCGTCTGCAACCGTAAAACGTTTGTTCTACGCAAAATATAGTAATAAAACACAAAGCACCTGATGCGATATACATCGGCTTTTATTTCATGAAATTTCCGATTATGGGTATTCGCTTCAGATTGTTCTTTTCCATAACGGCCACAAAAGCGAGATAGATTAGTAGGAACACCCCTCCGGACAGCAAGTGCATTCCAAAGCCAGGAATCATTCGTATCACTACTTCGTTAAGTGCATAAACCAGTAGCATCACTCCGAACAAACGCGCTACCCGCGGTACATTATATGGCACCGGATAGACTTTTTGTCCCCAGAAGTAAGAAATGACCATCATGCTTGCATAGCAGGCCAGCGTTGCCCAGGCACAGGCTAAATAGCCAAAATATGGAATAAAGAAGAAGTTGATAAGAAGCGTGATGCCAGCACCAATGAATGTGATAACAGCACCTGGCTTTGTGGAGTGGGAAAGCTTGTACCAGATCGAAAGATTGTAGTACACGCCAAGACTCATGTTCGCGAGCAGCAATATAGGAACCACTTTCAGCCCTTCCCACATCACTTTGCTCGGAATAAAATATTTCCACACATCAAGGAACAGCATCACCATGAGAAACATAACGCAAATGGTCAATACAAAGTAATTCATCACCCTCGCGTAGGTCCTTGGTGCATCCTGGCCTTTCGCCTGCTGAAAGAAGAATGGCTCTGCCCCCAGTCTGAATGCCTGAATAAATAGTGTAATGAGAATCGACAGTTTATAACACGCTGAGTAAATTCCTACCTGCACTTTCGCAGCCTCTGCAGACCCAACCGGAGCCAGCCAGTTTAACATAATCCGGTCGAAGGTCTCATTGATCATTCCGCCAAACCCAGCGATCATGATTGGCAACGAGTAAAACATCATCTGCCGCCATAGCTTTTTATCCCATTCAAATTTGATAGAAAGAAGTTCGGGCGCCAGTAATACAAGTGTTATTGCTGACTGTATCAGGTTTGCGATGATAACATAGCCAGCACCGAGATTTGGATCGTACCAGCTTGCCAGAAAAGAGGAAGGATCGTTTTTGGCAATTGCGGGCAATATTGAATAGAAGAAAAAGACAAAAGCAATATTGATGACAATGCCAAGCACTCTTATGAAAGCGTACTTTCGCGGGCGGCCATCGTTCCGCAGTTTGGCATAGGGTAGCGTTGTAATAGTATCCAGGGCTATGATCCATGCCGCCCATGTAAGAAACTGTGGATGGTCCTGCAAGCGCAAAAAGTCGGCGAAGAAGTCTCGTCCTAACAGAAGAACAGCCGTAAGCAGCAATGTAGAAAATAGCAGCGATAGGCTGCCCGTACTAAAAACCTTCCTGTTGTCTTCGTCTTTATTGCTGAAGCGGAAATACGTGGTTTCCATTCCATAGGTGAATACTACATTCAGAAAAGGAATACAGGCATATACCAGGCTCATCTCTCCATACGAAGCCGTAGCAAGAATGCCGACGAGGTAAGGGGTAAGCAGGTAATTAAGGAAACGTGCCAGTATGGAGCTAAGCCCATACCACATTGTTTGTCCTGCGAGTTTCTTTAATGACACCTATTGCTTGATTGGTTGACTTGTTGTGGATTTTTCGGTATCTCAAATGCTCTTCGACAAGCTCAGAGTGACAATGGTTCCGTGCCCTGCGTCCTGCTCTTAGCCGAGCTCAGTTGACAACTACCTCTGCTCTCTGCCTTCTGGTTTCTGTTCTCTGCTTCCTGCGTTCTGTTCTCTGCCTCCTGCTTTCTGCCTCCTGCTTTCTGCCTCCTGCTATTCTATAACCCAGGTCTCTTTTCCTTCCAGCAGCTTATCCAGATCGCCCTTTCCTTTTACCGCAGTGATCTCTTCCAACTGAAGATTAAGTTGATCTTCATAGGTCGCGCGATCTGTTTCAAAGAAGACGCCAAAAGGACGAGGGAAATGTCCTTCTGTATGCGGATCATCGAAGAACCGGGTCAATATCTGCGCTTTGAAGAAGTCGTGCTCGTCATGAATCCATAAGTCGTCAGCACTATAGCCATCATTCAGATTCACCAGTTTCGGCTTATAGCCGTCCAGAATGATGCCTTTATCCTTCTCTGCGCCGTAGATCAGTGGTTGTCCATGTTCCAGGAACAGTACTTCATTTGGCTTACTTCCTTTCTCAGTAAATATTTCGAAAGCAGCATCGTTAAAAATGTTACAGTTCTGGTAGATCTCGAGGAAGGAAGCACCGTGATGGGCATGTGAGCGCAGCAACATCTGTTGCAGGTGTTTTGGATCGCGGTCCATGCTACGGGCAATAAAACTGGCGTCTGCCCCTAAAGCCAGAGCCATAGGATTGAAAGGATGATCGAGGCTTCCCATAGGGGTTGACTTTGTCACCTTATTAACTTCTGATGTAGGTGAGTATTGTCCTTTTGTCAATCCGTATATCTGGTTATTGAACAAGAGCACATTTACGTCAAAATTCCGCCGTAGAAGATGAATCGTATGGTTACCGCCGATACTAAGACTGTCGCCATCGCCTGTTACGATCCAGATGCTTAGTTCGGGCCTGGTAGCTTTGAGACCGGAAGCAATGGCAGTCGCACGCCCATGTATGGAGTGCATGCCGAATGTGTTCATATAGTAGGGAAACCGGGAGCTACACCCGATGCCTGATATAATGACAAAGTTTTCTTTTGGAATACCAAGTGTTGGAAACACTTTTTGTACCTGCGCTAATATCGAATAATCACCACAGCCGGGACACCAGCGCACCTCCTGATCGGTAGCAAAATCTTTTGCTGTCAAAGGAGCGGTATCAGCGGCTGTAAGCGGTGTTGCAACTTCACTCATAGATAAAATATCCTGCAAAATTACAGGTTATACAGCAGGTTATAAAAACATTTAGCAATACGGGAATAAGATTTAACGGTTACTTGATCCGAACAGGCGCCATGAAACATCTATCATAATGCACATATTAAGGACACTATGAACCCTGCACATTTGGAGCAAAGACAGGTACTAAATCTGTTACGGTGCCATAAAGAAGAGGCTATACCGATTGGGTATAGCCTCTGTGCACTAGATAATCTTAAATATCAATTAATTCTCTGTAAAGGCCGGAGATTTAGTTTCTTCCTTCTCCTCCTCTTCACGCATACTTTCTGACAACTTATTCTTTTTTCTTTTTAGCCAGTCTTTCAAGCGGAAGCTTAATAACATTAATACCGGCACAAGTATCAAAGTAAGGAAGGTTGCGAAGCTCAGACCATAAATCATAGTCCAGGCAAGTGGTGCCCAGAAATCTGCACTATCACCACCGAAGAAAATGTGAGGATTCAGCTCTGCAAAGAAAGTACCGAAGTCAATATTCAATCCTACAGCAAGTGGTATCAGGCCAAGAATAGCGGCAATAGCGGTAAGCAGTACCGGCGTCATACGCGTCCGTCCTGCTTCTACCAGCGCATCAAACGGTTTTACGCCCTGCGATAGCATAAGGTCAGTAAATTCCACAAGCAATATTCCGTTTCTTACCACAATACCTGCAAGCGCTACTATACCGATACCCGAGATGGCAATGGAGAAATCGGTACGGAAAATGCCCAATCCGAGCATGACGCCAACGATTGAAAATACTACCTCACTAAGGATAATAACCGTCCTGCTAAAGGAATTGAACTGTATCACCAGTAATAAAAATATCAGCGCTATGGATATGCCGAAGGCCTTACCAAGGAAGCCCATCGTTTCTGCCATATCCTCTTGTTGTCCGCCCATTTTTATGCTGATGCCAGAAGGTGCTTTATAGTTGGAAAGCTCGCGTTGTACGTCTGCTACAACATCGTTCGGATTAAAGCCTGAAAGTACATTGGAAGATAAGGTAATGATGCGTTTCTGATCTTTCCGTTTAATGCCCCCATAAGTGGTATTATAGTTGATGTCTGCGAAAGAGCTGATGGGTACCTGCCGTACAACTCCGCCCATACCCATATCGCGGTATATAATTGGCATGTTTCTCACGGCATCAATATTGCTCCGTTGTGCTTCATTCAGTCGTAGGGTAATCTTGTAGTCGTCGTTATCATCGCGGAATCGGGAGATTTCTTTCCCAAAGACAGCAGTACGAAGGTTGCTTACAACAGTAGCTGTGCTGATGCCTTCTTTATTCATCCGCTCCCGATCCAGGTTGAATACAATTTCAGGATTCCGTGCCTGGAAGTCGGATCTTAATTCCTCAACACCGGCAATTCTTTTATCCTGAAGGTACCGTTTCAGATTCTCAGAAGTCGAAACCAGGGAGTCAAGATTATCACCGGTAATTTCAATTACGATCGGTTTAGGCAATGGTGGTCCGCCCTGCTCTTTATCCACTGTCACCTCAGCGCCGGGCACGCCTTTCACAGCGTCGCGGATGCGCTCCATATATTTCACGGTTGACTCTCCATGACGTTCAGAAAACTTGACGTAAGCAACCGTGATCTTTCCCTTATTCGGGAAGTCGCCGACCTCACCACTGTTAGGATCTACTGCTCCTACTGTAACGTTAGAAATAACAGACTTTACAATGGGAGTACGTTTTCCACTGTCATCTTTAAGTGCATTGTTTACCTTCTTCTCAAGTTCAGCCAGTACCTCATTAGTATAAGCCTGATCTGTACCAACTGGTAAATTGAGGTAAACGTAGGTAAAGTTTGGCTGCTGCTCAGGGAAGAACAGCGGTGTCTTGCCGCGTGTTACGACGAGAACTATCGCAAGAATTAGCAAGCCGAAGGTCAGCAAAATCACCTTTCCGGGATTCAGTAACGCTCTTTTTAGCCATTTGCTGTACCAATTCTGAAACGCGGGCCACATCTTTGTCTGGAAAGAATGTATCCACTTTGAGAAGACATACTTTTCGAGCAGTACAAACAAATAGATAAAGAGAATAAAATTACCAAAAGCCCAGGCGGTAGCCAGGTAGCACAAAGCGGTGAGTGCAAGGAAGATGATCATCGTTACCTTATCCCTCTTGCCCCATTTACGCCTTCCGTTAGGATTCTCATGGTCATGTGGACGCATAAAATCTACCGCGAAAACCGGATTGATAATATAGGCTACGAGCAGGGAGGCTATAAGCGTAATGATAAGGGTAATAGGAAGGAAGAACATGAACTCACCGATCACGCCATTCCAGAACGCAAGTGGAATAAATGGAATGAGTGTTGTTAATGTTCCGGTCAGTACTGGTAGGAACACCTCTCCCGTGGCCGCTTTAGCAGCCGTTTTGATGGGCACCTTTCCATTCTCAAAAATGCGGTGCGTATTTTCAATTACTACGATGGCATCATCCACCACAATACCCAGAGCTAACAGGAACGAAAACAGCACAATCATATTCAGCGTAAAGCCTATTGCAGGCATTACCAGGAAGGCGATAGCACAGGATAGTGGAACCGACATTGCAACAAACAACGCATTCGTCACACCCATGAAGAACATGAGAATGATGGTAACGAGAATGAAGCCAATGATAATGGTATTGACAAGATCGTGAACAGTGGTACGTGTTTGATCGCTCTGATCGCCGGTAATAACAATGTTAAGGTCCTTGGGCAATTCATCCTTCTGCATTTGCGCCAGCAGATCCATGATCTTGTCTGATGCAGCAATGAGGTTTTCGCCTGATGCCT
The DNA here is from genome assembly GCA_035497355.1 of Flavipsychrobacter sp. GTDB lineage: Bacteria > Bacteroidota > Bacteroidia > Chitinophagales > Chitinophagaceae > JAFIGV01. The sequence goes on along the minus strand of DATJDP010000026.1, from coordinate 21,780 downwards.
TGATAACATTGAGCGTTATTACGTTTGAACCATTAAGCCGTGCATAGCTTTTCTGTTCTTCAAAGCTATCTTCAATATCTGCTATGTCTCTTAAATAAACAGCACCGCCTTGTTGGTTTTTAATAATAATGTTTCCTATCTGTGCGGCATTTTTAAACTCATTCTTGACGCTTAAAAGCCTCTTTTGATTGTTCATGGAAACTTGTCCGGCTGTGGCGGAGATATTTTCTGCGGCAACGGCTCTTTCGATGTCGTCGAATGTCAGTCCTGAGGCCTGCATACGAAAAAGATTCACATTGATCTGAATTTCTCTTTCGAGGGCACCGACCATATCTACACGCTTAATTTCTTTCATTTCCTCAATACGATCCTGAATTTTGTCCGCATATTTTTTCAGGCGGTTCAAGTCGTAATTGCCGGAGATATTCACATAAAGAATTGGCAGCTCGGAGAGATCAATATCTTTAACCTCTGGCTCGTTGGGCAGATTTTGTGGGAGATCCTGACGCGCTTTATCTACTGCATCCTTTACATCTTCTTTCGCCTTGTCAACTTCTACATCTGTGTTAAACTCGACGATCACTACAGAAAAGTCCTGGAAGGAATTACTTGTAATTTTCTTTACACCGGTCAGGTTTTTCACCTGCTTTTCAATAGGCTTTGTTACAAGGTTCTCCATGTTTTCAGGAGAAGTACCGGGATAGACGGTTTGTACAATTATCTGAGGAATCTTAATGTCAGGAAAACTTTCCTTCGGAAGATTAAGATAAGTCATTAAGCCTGCCAGCGTAATGATAATGGTAAGTATGTATACCGCCGTTCTGTTGTCTATCGCCCAGCTCGACGGCTTAAATTCTTTTAGTTTGTCTTTCATCTGAAATAGCTTGTTGTTTGTGGGTCGGATCGGATCTTTTGATTGAGAAACTATTTAATTGCTATTCTGTCGCCGTTATCAAGATCCTCTTGTCCGGCAGTTATGACCTTATCTCCTGCGCTCAATCCGCCAAGGATCTCTACCATTCCATTAGAATTCTTTCCTGTCTGCACGATGATTGATCTTGCCTTATTTCCTTCCGCCACAAAAAGCATACTGCCTTCAGCTGTTTTTTGAATTGCAGAAACGGGAACCACCAGCGCGTTGTTGTGCGTATAGTTAGCGATCTTCATAATACAGCTCATGTTCGGGTGAAGATGATTGTTTGATCCAAGCTTTACTTCAGCAGTAAAAGCTCTTGAGATAGGGTTTACCGACTGTGCTACGTAGGTAAGCTTCGTATGCATAGAGTCGTTGAGATCGGGGAACACAAGTGTTACAGGATCGCCCTGTTGTACTTTGCCAAGATAATTTTCACCAAGGTTGGCCGTTGCCTTCAGCCGATCTTTGCTAACTACATGAAATCCTGACGCCCCTGGAGCTGCAAGATCTCCTTCGTTTATGTTTATGGCATCTATAACACCGTTAATCGGCGATTTAATGGTATACATGTTTCGCTGAGCAACTTGAGCCTGCTTTTGATTCAGCACGTTTTCATAGTTGGTCTTTGCCTGCAGCAACTGCACTTCTGTACCTATGTTCTGAGCCCAAAGTCGTTGTTGCTTTTCATATAAAGTCTTTGCTAAGGACAGTTGTGCATTCGTTGCCTGTATCTGCTGCTCTATAGCGGCAGCATCTAAGGTTGCCAGAGTTTGCCCTTTGCTGACCTTTTGACCCACCCGAACCGAAATGTTTTTCACAATGCCGGATGCTTGCGGAGAAGCTAACACATCTTCTTCTCCGGTGATCACTCCCTGCACTTCTACATAAGAATTAAAAGCCTCGGGTGCCAGCGTAACGATAGAAACAGGCGTGGCTTTAGAAGTGTCTTTGCTTGCAGCTTCCTGCTCAAGCTTTGCAATCTTCTGATCCAGTTGAGCACGCTGTTTTTTAAGCTGGATAAGTTCTTGTGTTTTTGTCTCAGTTTTTTTACCCCCGCAGGAAGCAAGGATAACAGTAGCTAATAAAAGATAAACGGAGCGTTTCATAAAATATAGTTGCGTAAGTTTTTGTTTGGTTAATTAGAATTGTCCCAGTGCTTTTTGAAGGTCTACCCGGGCAGTCATAGCATCGTATAAAGCGGTAAAATAATTTGTTTGTGCTTCCCTAAGCGCCGACTCTGCATCCATTACCTCAAGGCTTGATCCAACGCCTTCATTGTATTTGATCCTTGCCGTGTTGTATACTTCTTCTGCCAATTCCATATTGCTTCTTTGGTTGGCCAGCGTAAGTAGATTATTCCTCAAGCTGATCTTTGCAGTCTGCTCTTCCAACCCCAATCCCATCTTTAGATTTTCTATGTCATTTTCATTTTTCTGAAGAGTGATTTCTGCCTGCTTTAGCCTATTTCTCCGCTGGAAACCATCAAATATGGGGACATTAAGGCTTACGCCCAGAAGTGCTGATTTCTGCCAATTACCCCCTGGCTCAAAAAGCTTCGCCTGATTGTAAAGGGTGTAACCATAATTGCCAAAAAATGACAAAGTAGGAATCCAGCCCAGGCGATAACGTTTTACATCATAACTGTATAATCGGTTCTGAATTTGCAGCAACTCAAACTCATTTCTATCATTAAAGTCCAGTTCGTCGACTAATAGATCGGAATTAAGGCTGTTGTCGGAAAGTGAGTCTGCCAATGCAATCGGCGTTTGCAAAGGCATACCCATTTGATATTTTAAAGAAAGACGTGCAAGTCCTATTGCCTGATCAATTCTGATCTGCTGTGTTTTTAAATTATTCAAAGCAACGGTAATGCGGTCCACATCAATTTTCTCCCTGAATCCCGCTTTGTAATATTCATTCATTTCGTGCTCCATCTGCTGCAGCCTGGTCAGGTTTTGCTCAACCAGTCCTTGTTGTTTCTCCGCGATAAGCACGTTGTAGTAAGCTTTGGTAACTGCAACTTTTACGTCCTGAATGGTAATGTCTACACTTTTTGCAGCCAGCTCTTCAAGTGTTTTCCTTGCCTGCAAAGCAACAAGTACAGAGGGGTCAAAAAGTATTTGGGATGCCTCAAGCGTACCGGTTGTAGTCCACTTGGGCTGAAAGGCAAGCGGCAAAGTACCTATTGGTGCATTTCTAAAAGTGTCATTTAGATATTGCGACTGTACTGCACCTTTGATAGCGCCGCTAATGAAGTCGGGAATTTCAAATGCTGCAACGAGAGGCGCATAGTTGATGCCACCCTTGGCATTGATCTGGGGATAAGCCATTCCCGTAACTTCTCTGTTCTTCGCCAATGTAGATTGCTGATCAAGCAACGCATTTTTAATCTTTATCTGGTTTTGTGCCGCATATCTCAAACAGTCTTCCAGGCTCATTCTCTGCGCCTCTTGTGCGTGTAAGGCGAATGGTAGTGAGGCAATAAGAATCAATAAACGGCGGAATTGTCGTCTCATATTTTTGTTACTTGCGTTAAATATTTTTCTTTGTATTTCTGGTAAAGCTTTTCCCCTTTCGGTGTCATGATCCCGTATAGAAAATGTTCGCTGATCTGGTGTGCTATCCGGTGCATTTCATCTTTGCCTAACAGGTTCGGCTGAAACATTAGCAACGATATTTCCATTCTATAACGCGCCATAAAATCCGGGTCTATCTCTCTGCGGTACAATCCTTCTTCAATGCCACGTGTCAGGTTTTGCCTGATAGCTACTACATCGCGCTCCAGCATACTGTCCTTAAAGCGCTTGTAGCCGTCGGGATAATAGCGTTCCAGTTCCAGCATCGCCATCGGGTTCAGTTGCCGGTTGATCTGATCAAATAGGCTCATTGTGCGCACCATACCTTCAATGGCATTGTCGGCCTGGTTCATCGCAGAATCACAGGTTTCTGTTACCTTGCATTTGTACCAACCAACCGATTCGGTCACTACCTCATTTTTATTGGAGAAGTGGTGATATAGTGTTTTCTTTGAAATACCCGCTCTTCTCGCAATATCATCCATGGTAATTGTCTTAAAGCCGTACTGGCGAAACAACTCCACAGCTGCACTAAGTATTTTTGTTAAAGGTTCCATATTGAATCGGGCGCAAAACTATGGAAACATTTTCCAGTTAAAACGTTTCCTGTGTATACTTTTAATTTATTTGACCTATCGATAAAATAGATGCGAGCCACTTTATATATATGATATTTTTGTAAACCAGTGGTCCCACAAACTATTTCTTTTTACAAAGCTATCAGGATGGTGTTTCAGCTAATAAAACTTTTAGGCAACCGCGACCACTGTGTCGGTAAAGAGAAGGAAATAGTCGGTAAGCAACCGCACTGATGTGGGCAGTGTCAGTTTGGCTGTCTCATCCTCATCGCCGCGGACTATGATATTTCACCCTACAAGCATGAGTGAGCCATAAGTAGCCTTATCCGGAGGTAGCTAGAAAATGCAACAGCCGCGACATTATCCGTAATCATTTGCTAATCAAGGAAATAATTCACGGAGGGATTCAGACGAACATTCCTAAACTCAAACTCAACTGAGATGCTTTCAAACTCAATAAAGATTCTTTCAACCTTATATTGGTAAGCTTTAAACTCAATTAAGTTGAAGGCAATGTTTGTTGCGGTTGTCTCTAACCATGTTGCTTCTTGGCTGAATCAATAAGGATTTTGTCCAACTCATATTAGATAGCCACAAACTCTATTGAGATTGTCTCAATCTCTTATTGCTTTTTTTGAACTCAGGTAAGGTTATGTTCAAATTCAAATACGTTTGAGATTAGCTCGATTGAGTTTCGGCCAATGTCGATTGAGTTTGGAAGCATCACGATTGAGTTTGGGATTTGTGTTAATTAGACGGCTTCGGCGCAAATTATTCTGCCTTTTTGGCTTATTGTACGCGGTCTATGCTGGCTTTTTCTAAGTCAGATCGCTTTGAAGAGAGATGGATATATTTCATTTTCGCTTGCTTTCTTTCTCCAGCGTTTTGTTAAATAGCGACTTATTTCTAACTTAACCGTCAAATATAATCTGCACCATGGGGTTTCTTAAAGAGTTTAAAGAGTTTGCGCTAAAAGGTAATGTGATGGACCTGGCTGTTGGTGTGATCATCGGCGGTGCATTTGGCAAGATCGTAACGGCATTGGTAGAAGATATCATTATGCCGCCTGTCAGCCTGCTGATTGGAAAAAAGGGATTCATTAATGAATACATTCCTCTATCGCAGCCTGTAAGGGACGCATGGAACGCTAATCACTCTTTGTCGCTTGAAGAAGCAAGAAAGCTGGGGTCGGTACTTGCGTGGGGCGATTTTCTTACTGTAGTGATTAACTTTCTTATACTTGCCTTCATTATCTTCCTTATGGTGAAAGCTGTAAACAACCTCAGAAGAAAGCCGGAAGAGACACCACCTGTTCCTGCAGCTCCTTCTCCACAGGAAACATTGCTGATGGAAATTCGGGACGAACTAAAGCGCCGAAACGGCAATAGTTAATTTTATAGTAGTTTAAGCGGAAATATTTCCTTTTTTTTGTGCTGGAAGATGGGGACAGGAAAAATTTATCAGCGTCTATGTAGCCTAAAAAAACATGGGAAGAGCGGTTTTGCCGTACTGGTAGATCCCGATAAAATAGCACCTTCCGATATGCCTCATCTTGCAGCGCTTTGCAATGATGCGGGTGTTGACTTCCTTTTAATGGGAGGTAGTCTTGTTGTAGAACATCAGATCAACACTTGTATACAGCGTTTTAAGGCGGAGTCGGATATACCGGTTGTGCTCTTTCCGGGCAGTCCCGCGCAGGTTACTCCCTATGCCGATGCACTTTTATATCTTTCTCTTATATCGAGTCGCAATGCTGATCTGCTGATTGGACAACATGTGATTTCTGCACCCATGGTAAAAGCCAGCGGGCTCGAAGTGATCTCTACAGGCTACATGGTGATTGATGGCGGGGTACCTACAACGGTCTCTTATATGAGCCACTCGGCGCCCATTCCTGCTAATAAGCCAGACATTGCGCTTTGCACAGCCTGGGCAGGTGAACTGCAGGGGAAACACATAATATATATGGATGCGGGGAGCGGAGCAAAAAGTCCGATCTCTGAAGAAATGATACGCAAAGTAGGCAGTCATATTGAAATACCATTGTTTATTGGTGGTGGCATCCATACCCCTGAAAAGGTATACGCTAATTGCAGAGCCGGAGCTAATATAGTAGTAGTTGGGAATGCGATCGAACGCGACCCGATGCTAATAAAAGACCTGGCGCAGGCTACGAAAGGGGTGACCTCTTCTGTGGAGTAGGAGAGATTAAGGCCCAGGCACTAAAAGTGGGTGAGAAATTAGAGATTTGCCCTCAAAATAAATTGTTTACATCAACAATTCCTTTTACCTTTGCACTCCTTTTAGTAAAAAATATTACTCTTACCCGCCCAGCGGGATAAAATGTAGCAGTTATGAAACGTACGTATCAACCGCACCGCCGCCGCCGCAAGTCAGTACATGGTTTCCGTCAGCGTATGGAAACGGCAAATGGCCGCAAAGTATTAGCATCCCGTCGTAAAAAAGGACGTCATAAACTCACTGTTTCCGACGAGCGTCGTCTGAAATAATATTAATAAGTAAATTATCAGCGCCATTCGTCATACTTTAAAAGCATACGAGCGGCTTAAGCGAGAGCAGCATATTAATACGCTTTTCCGTAACGGGAAGGCGTATTCTTTTTTTCCGCTAAGGCTTTTATTCCTTCGTGCCGCTCGCCCCGCCACAGAAGAAGCACCCGTACGGGCGGGCTTTTCTGTTCCGAAGAAGAAGTTTCGAAAGGCAGTTCACCGCAACCGTATAAAAAGGCTAATGCGCGAAGCCTGGCGGCTGAATAAGCAGAATATTTACGAGGTAGTGGCAAAGGACGAGCAACTGCACCTTTTTTTTATTTTTACCGCTACAGAGTTACCGGAATATGCCGTTGTCGAGGCAGCTATGAAGAAAGCAATTGAAAAGGTTTCCAAGGATCTTCAACTATGAAAAAGGTATTCTCCATATTTTTTATCTGGCTGATCCGCTTCTATCAGGCGTTTATCTCTCCTCTACTTGGCGCAAAATGCCGGTTTACTCCTACCTGCTCTGCTTACGGAATGGAAGCAATAAGGAAATACGGCCCCTGGAAAGGCGGTGTTATGGCTTTGAAACGCATTCTCTCCTGCCATCCCTGGGGGAAGAGCGGCTATGATCCTGTCCCATAGGAAAGCTTTAGCCTTTACATTCCCGACTTTTATCTTTCAAACCCTGTCTTTTGCTTTCTACTTTTGTCTTTCGTCTTTCTATTTTTGTCTTTCTACTTTCTACTTGATACTTTTTACCTATGGTTTATTCATTCAAAGGATTTATTCCAGTCGTCCATCCCTCTTCTTTTGTTCATCCGCAGGCCGCTGTCACCGGCAATGTGATAATTGGTAAAGATGTTTATATAGGGCCAGGAGCAGCGCTTAGGGGCGATTGGGGCGGCATTGTGATAGAAGATGGTTGCAATATCCAGGAAAGTTGTACCATACACATGTTTCCCGGCGTGACGGTTCTTCTTAAAGAAGGTGCACATATTGGCCATGGTGCCATTATTCACGGTGCAACTATTGGTAAAAACGTGCTCGTCGGAATGAATAGCGTTATTATGGATGAGGTGGAAGTAGGCGATGAGTGTATCATCGGTGCGCTTTCTTTTATTAACGCAAATACTAAAATTCCACGTCGGTCACTGGTAGTCGGTAATCCTGGAAAAGTCATTAAGGAAGTAAGTGATGAAATGATAGCGTGGAAAACGAAAGGAACACGACTTTATCAGACCTTGCCTAAGGATTGTCACGAAGGTCTTGTAGCCTGCGAGCCTTTGCTCGAGGTGTCTTCCGACCGGCCAAGTCAGGAAAGCCTTTATGAAACCTGGAATCAAATAAAGAATGAGCGCTAAAGCAGTAATTATCGGGATTTCCCCGGCTGATTGACATACAAGGCCGCTTAAACTTCAGTGTAACTGGCTCTACAGACGATCAATATTTAACGAAACAAAGCGGCGATATCTATATTGAGATACCGCCGCTTTCTTTTTTTGACCGTTTTTTATCTAAAGATTAAGCTTCTTCGGAGTTTACGAGGTCATTTACAAATTTTGCAATTGCTGCAATTCTTTGATGATTTAGGGCATAATGAATGAACTTACCATCACGTTCCGTAATCACGATGTTTGCGCGACGTAAAATAGCCAAATGCTGAGAAGCAACTGACTGCTCCAGGCGCAACTTCACATAAATATCTGTTACATTCATGCGTTTATTTTCTTCCAGCAATTTGATAATTTGCTGACGAAGTTTGTGGTTGATGGCTCTCAAAGTCATCGCAGCACTTTTCACCGCTACATAGTCCAGTTTAATCTGTTCGTTCGAACCTTCATCTTTCCGAATTACCAGCGTGTTAGCCGACATTGTCGTTTCCATTTACTTGAAATTTTACAGAGGTTAATTAATAAAAAAATTTATAAAACCGTAGCGTGTATATACACCTGTATACGAGATTGCAAACATACGTAATGGGTAAATATGAAACAACCTTACACGCGAAATTTCTGTTAACTGCCAGTTAAAAAACTTTATAGTAAAACTGGCTTTTTGTCTATAAGGTTGAGTCAAAGCTTTTTATGAGTATAAACTTGTTTCAAATAAAATGGCTCTGAATTTGCCAGGTCAGAAAAATTATTACAATTATATGACTCCAGCGTCAGATTAGCCCAAAATGCAAAGTCAATCTCAGTATTTTCAATAAATTTTATATTGTCATTATTCAAAACATCCACTATCGCTTGTTCCAATACTCCGGTTACGAGCAGGTTTGGGTGTTTTATGAGTTCAAGCAGTGCTCCTTCTTCTATATGAGAAGATGCAAAGACCACCTCCCGCTTATAATTATACATGCAAGCAAAGTATTCCTTGGCTCGCGCTGGCAAAACTGTCAAATAATAACTGTACGAGTCTCCATACTCGCTGCATTTCTCTAACGCTAACAGATCGAGTTTATTATGAAGTATTATCGGCTTGTCTAAGGCATAACAAATGCCTTTTGCCGTGGATAAGCCAATTCGCAAGCCGGTATAAGATCCGGGTCCGCCAATAACTGCCACCGCACTCAAATCAGATATGTTTACTCGTTCCGCCAGCAATATCGCTTTAATTATGATATTGATAGTAGCTGCACTATTACGTTCTTTTTTTTCAGTATCACATGAAATCAAAACTTTTCCGTCACGAGCTAATGCGCCGGTGCATTTTTCTGAAGAAATGTCAATATGTAAGATGTAAGCCATAAAAACTGTGGGCAAATGTACAGAGCATATTATTTTTGGCCTATGGAAAAGAAAATCATTATTCGCACCGGTAACGCTCCGGCTCCGATAGGACCGTACAATCAGGCAGTATTATCCGGCAATATGCTGTTTATTTCTGGCCAGATTGCTTTGAACCCAAAAGATGGTACCTTGTTTACGGGAGATATTAAGGCAGAGACCGAAATTGTAATGCAGAATCTTAAAGGAATATTAGAAGAGGCAGAAATGAATTTCAGCAACGTTGTAAAAACTTCTATCTTCCTAATGGACATGAAGAAATTCGCAGAAGTGAATGAGGTTTACGGCAAGTACTTTGATGAAGCCACTGCGCCTGCGAGAGAAACGGTACAGGTTGCCGGATTGCCCCGCGGTGTACAGGTTGAGATTAGCATGATTGCAGTGAAATAGATAAAGGGCCAACGAACGAGTGTGGCAGAATTCTCTTTTAATCGTGTTCTTCAATATGTAGACGGTGATAAAGTCTGTGAGCCATCGGGGCGAGAATGATCCCAATATTGGTGATAAAGGCAATGCCGCTAAAAAGTGCATAGAAGGAGGAAAAGAGCTTTCCAGCTACCGATTTTATTTCTACCACGGGCCCCATCCCGCTTAAGATCATAGAAGCATTGTGGATACTATCAATCCAGGGGATATTGTCTGAGTAATGATAACCAAGAACGCCAATGCTAAGGCATGTGCCTAGTAACAGGCATGCGATAATCAGGTTCCAAAGCATCCTTTTGTAGAAAACCGAAAGCGGGGCTAATCTCTGACTTTTCTTTTCGTACATCGCTAGTGACACTTAAAATGCTCGAAAGGCTCGTGGCAGGAATTGCATTTGTATAAAGATTTGCAGGAAGTAGGTCCGAACTGGCTGGTAAGTGTTGTGTCTTCAGAGCCACAGCGTGGACAGGCTACCACGTCTTCTTCAAACAGATCTAAGCTGCTGAGGGATTTTCTAATAGGCGGGGCGATGCCATATTCCTTCAACTTCCTTTTCCCTTCGTCAGTCATCCAGTCGGTAGTCCACGCCGGACTAAGCTGATTTTCGATGTTGACCTTTTTCATACCGTGGCTTAATAGCGCCATGCGGATATTCATTGCAATGACATCCATCGCCGGACAGCCACTGTAGGTCGAGGTGATGGTAACAGTTACTTCATTTCCTTCAACTGCCACATCTCTTACTATCCCTAAATCAAGGATAGTAAGCACCGGTACTTCAGGGTCAGTAACCGTAGAGAGCCAGTTGTATATATCGTCTTTGGAAATCATTTTTATTATCACCACTCCATATTCGGATACGCCCGCTGCATAAACTGCATTTCGGCAAGTACATAACCGAGGTGTTCAGTATGTATGCCTTGCTTCCCGCCTTGCTGCATCCATGTGCCTGACGGCATTTTAACTGTTGCTTCGTTTAGCACCGCAGCAATCTTATCCTTCCATTGCCCTGCAATGATGCTCAAGTCAACACCCATGCTTTGCTCCAATACTTTGTCCGCATCACTGGCCTGTGTTAACTCGCCGGTGTACATCCAGCGGTCATTAACGGCCTCCTGCATGCGCTGATGACTTTCCTCTGTTCCATCGCCAAGACGAATAATCCATTCGGTACTCCATCGAAGGTGGTAAGCTACTTCTTTTAGCGACTTTTCCGCAATTGCAGCCAGTGTTTCATCCTTGCTGTTTTGCAGCGCCGTTAAGAAAAAGAAGTTGAAGGTGTCAAAAAAGAAGGAACGTGCCACGGTGTACGCCCAGTCGCCGTTCTGTTGCTCCACCAGAAGCACATTGCGAAAATCCCAACCGTCACGCAGATATGCGAGGTCATCCTCGTCCAGCATTTCGCCGTGTTCTATTTTCTGCTGCAGCGCAGGAGAAGTAAACATTTTTAATTTCTCTTCGGTGCTAAAACTATTAAATTGCTCAGCTGCGTACTGATAAAGACTTCTTGCCTGACCAAGATGATCGAGTGCAATGTTGCTAATGGCAATGTCCTGCTCCAGTATCGGGCCATGTCCGCACCATTCACTCAGGCGATGGCCGTTGATCAGCGCATTGTCTGCAATTTGTAATGTATACAGAAGTTGATTAATTGATTGGTTGGTTAGTTGACTTTGCATTTCGGTTAATGTTGTTGCGCGAAAATGATATGTATCCTTTCGGTAATTCCCTCTGATCTATATGGAGTCGATTTAGCAATTATATTTTGAGTCGAATGCCTCATGCAAGTGATCAAATCTTTTGCTTCAAGGAACCGCGTCTGGACGCAAAAATGTTGTTGATCTTTATTGGTTGAAGGCGGTCCCGTCTTCCTGCCTGCCGAAAGTTCGGTGAAGTGCCGTTTCTTCCATAGAAACCAACTTATCAATCAATCACTACATATGTTTCAGCTCGTCAGGAAGATTATAAAATGTTGGATGGCGATAGATCTTATCATTTGCCGGTTCGTAAAGCATCTCCGAGTCTGCAGGGTCAGACGCATGAATGTACTTGCTTTCAACTACCCAAATGCTTACCCCTTCCATACGGCGGGTGTAGACGTCCCGCGCATTCTCAACTGCCATTTGCGCATCAGCCGCGTGAAGGCTGCCTGCATGCTTATGATCTAATCCAGCCTTGCTGCGTATAAAGACTTCCCATAAAGGCCATTCGTTCATTGTGTCGAAGTTCTCGTTTTGTCCACCAGCTGCTTCCTTATCTCCGTAGTCTCCGTAAAGATGTTTGCTAATCATAATTTGTTTATTTGTTGCTTCTTAATAGGCAAGCCGGCAGCTATGGCGAGCTAAGGCGTATTAATACAGACATTAAGCTGCTATTGAAGCTTTTGAGTCCTTTTCTTGCTTTCTTGCTGCTCTCTTTTTGGCATGTGCCAATGCAGCTTCTCGCACCCATGAGCCTTCTTCCCAGGCCTTTGTCCGCGTTTCCAATCTTTCTTTATTGCAGGGGCCGTTACCTTTTACCACATTCCAAAATTCATCCCAGTTTATTTCGCCAAAGTCATAATGGCCTGTTGCTTCGTTCCATTTCAGATCGGCGTCAGGAACGGTCAATCCGATCAGCTTTGCCTGCTCCACGGTTACGTCAATAAACTTCTGACGCAGCTCGTCATTGGTAAATCGCTTAATACGCCAGCGCATGCTCTGAGCCGTATGCGGACTATCAGCATCCGACGGGCCGAACATCATGACAGATGGCCACCACCAGCGATTCAGCGCATCCTGCGCCATTTTTTTCTGTATATCCGTTCCGTTCGCCAGGGTCAGCATGATCTCAAAACCCTGGCGTTGGTGAAAGCTTTCCTCCTTGCAAACGCGCACCATTGCACGTGCATAAGGGCCATATGAAGTGCGGCACAATGGTACCTGATTCATAATTGCGGCACCGTCAACCAGCCAGCCAATAGCACCCATGTCTGCCCAGGTAAGCGTAGGGTAATTAAAAATTGAAGAATATTTTGCCTTGCCGGAATGGAGCTGCTCCACCATTTCATCTCGTGTAATCCCCAGCGTTTCAGCTGCACTATACAGATATAGTCCATGTCCCCCTTCGTCCTGCACCTTAGCCAATAGTACCGCCTTACGACGCAGGCTCGGAGCACGGGTGATCCAGTTACCCTCAGGCAACATACCTACTATTTCACTATGCGCATGCTGACTGATCTGGCGGATCAATGTTTTCCGATAGTCATCCGGCATCCAGTCGCGCGGCTCAATAGTGATCTCGTTATCGATCTTCTCGTCAAAATGTTCCTGAAATGATTGAACGGTCATGAAAGGCAGCTATTTAGGTGTACAAATATAACGCTTTAGCCTTGTAGAATCGGATGATTTATGTCAGGTTTAACGGTCTAAACGGCGGCTCAATTCTTCATTTATGCTTGTCGCATATTGCTTTTTGTATAAACGCGTGTTCATTTTTCAACCAAACGACCCGATTTCAGGTCATAGGTTTACTGAGTTCTTTGCAGATGCATCTCGGGAAGCTTGCGTATGTCAGTTATACATCAAGCTATTTCTAAATATAGATTCACCGGTTGCGCATTATTAGACATTCTGTATAAATTTGCAGCCATGAATACGTACCGCTACGATGAGGAAAAGCGAAAGCAATGGGTGAGGGATAAAGTGATGAGGCTCAAAACTGTAAAGCAGATATGCAGGGAGGCGGCCGTTTCCCGCGCTACTCTTTATAACTGGTTAGATGAATTTGAGGATACTGTAAAAGAAATTTCTAAAAAAGACGCCTTGGAGACCGAATCGGGAGAGAAATCTTCTCGTCCTGATTTAATTCAAAGGACTTCCCACGAGACGGGAGAGCGCTACAGGATGCTCGTTGCTGCAATTGCCGGCGTGGATCAAAACCTTGCATTTTCTAAAAAGCTGATAACGGCACTGGTCAAGCGTTTTACCCTAACCGTCCCACAGGCCTGTGCCATCGTTGGGATAGATGAATCGGCGTATGGGTATAAGCCCAGGAAGCCGGAAGTAGAAGATTATGTAGTATATGAGGCGCTCGTAAATCTTATCCACGAAGACCGGACACGAGATTTTGAGACCTGTTACAAGCTTTTGCTCCGACAATATCCGGATTGGACCCGAAAGCAAATAAAGCGTGTGTACCGAGATGGAATGGTGTACCTGGAGCGAAAGCGATCAAACACACGCTGGGAAAAAGCTGCAAAGGCAAGGGAATCGGTAATAACAGCACCTTCAGAAACCGTGATCGGCACTGTCTTTGCAGAACGAATACAGAAGCCGGGAGGTACATGGAATCTGGGACTGATACAGTTTTCTTCTTCTTTCGATGGGGAAATGCAACCCTGCTGGTGGTTGTTCATTCTTGACGAAGAGCACAACACCCCCTTGAATGCTGCCTGTGGCGCAGGAGATGTTAGTATAGAGCAGGTACTCTCATTCCTTGATAAAGCTGTCGTTGAAAATGGCACCCCAAGAAAGCTTAAAATCCCCGGAAAATCTGTACTCACCGCGCGAGAGCTTACACGATGGGTGTGGGAACACAGGATGACTCTTTACACATTATCGCTCAACAAACCAGAAAACGCCGTAACGATTGCGGCAATGGAACAATTGGCAATGGAACGTTTAAATCTGAATACAATCAGTAGTATCGAAGAGTTTGAGCTGGCCATAGACAACTGGATCGCAAAGAACTAAAATCAAACTATTTAAAATACAGCATCACTTACCTTTGCTGCCTTAGAATAAACAACAATGAGCGAAGAACGTTCCCTGAATTTTCTGGAAGAAATAATAGAAAAGGACCTGGCAGAAGGTAAACATCCCTATATCCATACCCGCTTCCCACCTGAGCCCAACGGTTACCTTCACATCGGGCATGCCTCCAGCATCCATTTGAATTTTGGACTTGCTAAAAAGTATAACGGCAAATGCAATCTGCGTTTTGATGATACTAACCCTGTAACAGAAGAAACACAATATGTAGATAGCATCAGAAACGATATTAAATGGCTGGGCTATCAATGGGATAATGAATTTTATGCTTCTGACTACTTTGAAACGCTCTATGAATTTGCTATAAAACTGATAAAAAAAGGCTTGGCCTATGTAGATGACAGCAGCGCTGAAGAAATAGCGGCCATGAAAGGAAACCTGAATGAGCCAGGCAAAAGCAGTCCTTATCGCGACCGTGGCATTGAAGAAAACCTGCAGCTTTTTGCCAAAATGCGTGAAGGGAAATACAAGGACGGCGAAAAAGTGCTTCGGGCAAAGATTGACATGAGCCATCCAAACCTTCTGTTACGTGATCCCCTCATGTATCGGATCAAGCATGCACACCATCACCGTACGGGCGATAAGTGGAGTATCTATCCTATGTACGATTTTGCGCACGGACAAAGTGATAGTATTGAACATATAACTCATTCCATATGCACTCTTGAGTTCATACATCACCGTCCACTCTACGACTGGTTTATTGAAAAGCTGGAAATATTCCCCTCTCATCAATATGAGTTCGCCCGCCGAAACCTTTCTTACACCGTAATGAGCAAACGGAAATTGCTGCAACTGGTGAATGAAAAGTTTGTAAAAGGATGGGATGATCCAAGAATGCCGACTGTAAGCGGCATGCGTCGGCGTGGCTATACTGCCGATGCTATTAAGAACTTTGCTGATGCCATTGGCATTGCCAAACGTGAGAATATAGTAGATCTTGGTTTGTTGGAGTTTCATGTGCGGGAAGACCTTAATAAAAAGGCCAACCGTGTAATGGCGGTTCTTGACCCGATAAAGCTTGTTATTACAAACTACCCCGAAGACAAAACCGAGGAACTACCCATAGATAATAATCCTGAAGATGTCAATGCGGGAAATCGTAATATGCCTTTCAGCCGTGAGCTATGGATAGAGCGCGAAGATTTTATGGAAAATCCGCCAAAGAAGTTTTTCCGGCTTGGGGTTGGACTAATGGTTCGTTTGAAGGGCGCTTATATTGTGAAGTGCGAGGACTTTAAAAAAGATGATAGTGGAAATATTACGGAAATCATCTGTACCTACATTCCTGAGAGCCGCAGCGGCAGCGATACCAGCGGTATCCATGTAAAAGGAACGATTCACTGGGTAAGCGTTCCCCATGCTAAGACTGCAGATGTGCGCCTGTATGATCGTCTGTTTAAAGTAGAGGATCCCGGCAGTGAAGAGGGTGACTTTAAGGATTACATAAATACAGATTCACTGCACGTATTGGAAAGCGTATATATTGAACCAGCATTAGCGGAAGCTAAAGCAGGACAGCATTTTCAGTTTCTCAGAAAAGGATACTTCTGTGTAGATCCGGACAGTAACGATGGTAAGCTGGTTTTCAACAGAACAGTTACCTTAAAAGACGCCTGGGCTAAAGAACAGAAAAAGGGAGCCAAGTAATTGAAGTGGAAACATACCCCGGGGACAAACATTAGCCTATTTGAAAATGGAAAAACGCAAACACTTGATAAACAGGTATTTGCGTTTCTAAATGTCGGGACGACTGGATTCGAACCAGCGACCCCCAGCACCCCATGCTGATGCGCTACCGGGCTGCGCTACGTCCCGAACAACCGGTTTTGGGAGTGCAAAGATAAAAATTGTTGCGGTACAAAACTATTCTTAGTAAAGGTCTGCAGTTATCAGTTTCAAAAATTCTGACCTTGTTTCATTTGCTTCAAACTGTCCGCTAAATGCAGAAGTGGTAGTAACACTATTTTGTTTAGATACACCACGCATCATCATGCAAAGGTGTTTTGCTTCTATTACTACAGCCACTCCAAGGGGATCTAAGGTTTCCTGAATAGCGTCGAGAATCTGGTGTGTCATTCTTTCCTGCACTTGCAGACGGCGAGAAAAGCAATCCACAACACGCGCCAGCTTGCTTAAGCCTGTGATGTATCCATTAGGTATGTAAGCAATATGTGCCTTGCCGAAGAAAGGAAGCATGTGGTGCTCACACATCGAGTAAAGCTCGATATCCTTTACAATCACCATTTCACTGTATGACTCCTGGAACTTTGCAGAATTAAGAATGGCTTTCGCATCCATTTCGTAGCCCTGTGTCATATATAGCATCGCTTTCGCTACCCGCTCTGGCGTCTTTATCAGACCTTCTCTTTCGGGGTCCTCGCCAATCAGATCAATTACTGATCGGTAATTGTCTAAGAGCTTTTCTGTTGTTTCGATGTTGTAGGTCTCTGTTTTTTTATAGCCCACTGCGCTTAATATTTTTGTTGTCATAATGCCCATTTATCAATAGACAAACAAGGCGTTGAAAAGTTACAGTCTATCCAAAATATTCCACGTAGATACGAGGTGTTTCATAAAGCTTCACGCAATGGAGCATAGCACCTTTGCTTTCTATAGGGGCCTTTAGTTGATCCCATATGCCAATTGCAAAGTTTTCGGCGCTGGTAAATTTGCCCTTCATAAAGTCCACATCCAGATTCAGGTTTCTATGATCCACTTTTTCCACTACCACATCCTTGATAAGATCACCTAGCGTCTTAGCATTGAATATAAAACCGGTTTCCGGATTTGGACTCCCCTTTACCGTTATATGCAATTCATAATTATGTCCGTGCCAGTTTGCATTAGAACATTTTCCAAACACTTCTAAATTTTGCGCATCACTCCAGTGCTCGTTAAACAAACGGTGGGCTGCATTAAAGTGTTCTACGCGGGTCAGATAAACCATTTTAAAAATTTGTATCTGCAAAAGTACCGTCCTGCAATGGTTTCACAAAAATGTGCTTAATTCGCTCATGGACCTCCTGCTCGTTACCGCTACAGAGGCGGAAATAGAACCATTGAAAAAAAAGATAACCATGGAATGGCAGTCAACAGGCGACGATATCTTTACAAACGGGCACCACCGCATCCATTTTTTAACAACAGGTGTAGGGATGGTTGCAACTACCTATTCACTTACAAAGGCATTCCAGAGGCAAAAGTTTGACTTCGCTTTCCAGGCTGGCATTGGTGGAAGCTTTGACAGGAACATTGCTTTAGGCGAAGTTGTGTCTGTGACTAAAGAATTGTTCGGCGACATAGGCGCTGAGGGCCATTATAATTTTCATGATGTTTTTGAGCTCGGGTTTATCAATGCAAATGCATTTCCCTTTCAAAACAAAGCGCTCCATACCCCTCATCATTCATTGCATGATTTGATTGATCTCCCAAGAGTCTCATCTCTTACTATCAATACGGTAAGTGGCAGTTCTTTTACCGCTACTGCAAGATTTGAAAAGTACGGTTGCCAACTGGAAAGTATGGAAGGTGCCGCTTTTCATTTTGTCTGTTTGCAGGAGGGCATTCCATTTGCACAGGTAAGGGCGGTTTCCAATTATGTAGAGGCACGCGACAAAAGCAAATGGAAGATAAAAGAAGCAGTCGTGAATTTGAATGAATGGCTATTTGGATTTCTACAAAAAGTATAGTTTGTTTTCATCCTGTCTTTGGCTATTCTGATATATTTTGTTTGCATGCAGCAGTAACTTTGTTCTTATGAAACTCACACTCGGCTTTAGTCCCTGTCCTAATGACACCTTTATTTTCGATGCGATGGTTAATGGGAAGATTGACACCAGAGGCCTTTCTTTCGATTATGTGATGGAAGATGTAGAAACGCTGAACCGCTGGGCAGAAGAAGGGAAGCTTGATATCACCAAACTTAGCTATAATGCTTTTTTAAATACAGTGGATAAATATGCTCTGCTACATTCAGGCAGTGCGCTGGGAAAAGGAGTAGGGCCGTTATTGGTAACCAAAGGGCAGAACTCAGAAGGCAGAGACCAGAAGGCGGCAGTCCTAAATCCTCAATCGTCCATCGCCATTCCCGGAAAAAATACCACCGCAAACCTTCTTTTGTCGCTGGCATTTCCAGAGGCAAAAAATAAGACAGAAGTGCTTTTCAGTGAGATAGAACAAGCTGTGTTGGATGGACAGTACGACGCAGGATTGATCATTCATGAGGGTAGGTTTACTTATCAGCAAAAAGGACTAGCGAAGATCATAGACCTCGGTGACTGGTGGGAAAACACCATGAATGCCGCCATTCCGCTTGGTGGTATTGTTATAAAAAGAGACCTGGGCGCGGAGCTGGCCACAACCGTTGATGCTGTGATAAAAGAAAGCTTGCGCTACTCCTGGGAAAATTACCCATCACTATCATCTTTCATTACTCAAAATGCTCAGGAAATGCAAGAAAATGTGATGCGGCAGCATATTGATCTGTACGTAAATGAATACAGCGAAGACCTTGGGGAAGAAGGACGAAAAGCCGTAATGACGCTGTTTGAGCAGGCGAAGGAGACGGGTTTGATCGAACAAATGCCGGCGGATATATTCTATTAAATCTCTGTGTTCTTGCAGAGTAGATCAAATTGGTGATGATGCTAATTAGGACTTCTTTATAACTTTAGGGATGCGTTCTATAAATCAGTTCCCTGCTTTCATGCTCCTTCTTTTCACTGTCGCAAGTGTAGTCTCCTGTAAGAAGACGAAAGAGACGTGCTGCCACGATATTCTTTCAATTAGCCCTGTAACCCTCACATTTATAGGCTATGATAGTACAGACTTGAAAAACCTTAGAATGATTGCCTATAAGCGTGACAGCATTGGCATCACAAATCCCATTGATACCGTTTTGGGCAGAGACTACGAGTTTTCTTTTACTAATGGCAAAGCAACTGTAGTTTCGGATACTAACGGAAAGTTTAAGATTAATTCAGGGATTGATTATATCATCAGCCTGTCTGACTCTTCAAGTGTACATACGATAACAGGGCAAATAGCAGGAGAGCCGCAAACGGTTTGTTTTGAATCCGAGCACTGTTCTCCTGGTTCATTACAGGCAACAATTACTTCTATTCAAAACGTTCATCTGGATGGTAATCTCGTTGAGCCGGTATCATTTCCTCCTGTGATTTTCATAAGAAAGTGACTACGCGTCTACCAATTCATATAATTCCGGCAGGTTTCTTCCGAGACCGTCGTAATCCAGGCCATAACCCAGTACGAACTTGTCAGGTACCTCAAAGCCTATGTAATCTGCTTTTACGTCATACTTCAATGCAGAGGGCTTAGTGAGAAAAGTGGCAATTTTCAAAGAGGCGGGTTGTCTTGAGATGATCTCAGGGATGAACGAACTAAGCGTTTTTCCTGTGTCAATGATGTCTTCGAGCAAAATAACATGGCGCTGATGCGGTGTCTCTTCCATGCCAATGGCAGTTACCACATTGCCTGTAGAAGTGGTCCCTTTGTATGATGCGAGCTTTATAAAAGATATCTCTGCATCCACAGTAATATGACGAAAAAGGTCTGCAGCAAAAACGAAAGAGCCGTTGAGTATTGCAAGGAACAGAGGCCGCTTCCCTTCATAATCCGCATCGATCTGTTTGCCAAGTTCACCAACTCGTTTTTCAATCGTTTCTCTGTTAATAAACGGTTTAAAAACCTTATCGTGAACTGTTACCAAAGACATTCCTATTATTTTACTCTTAGTTCCTGTCCGACCTTTATTGTCTTGAAGTCGAGCTTGTTCCAATCCATTAGCTGGCGCATTGTAATGTTATTCTTCTTTGCAATGCCAAAAGCAGTATCCCCTTTCTTTACCTTATAGAATTTCGAAGCATCTTTTTTATTTGCGGCTGGGTCTGCTGCTACTTCTTTCTTACTGTCCTCAAGCTGTTTTGTGTCCTCAGGCTTTTTTTCTTCTTCCTTCTTCGGTTTTTCTATTTCAGCCACAGTATTGTCGCTCGCATAAACGACCTTATCAAGTCGCGCTTTCAGCTTTGCGTATTCATCTTTTGGCTCTTCTGGCGGAAGGGCCGCCTTTTCAAGGGCTTTTACTGTTGGTATCTCCGTTGCGGTCGATGAAATACCCGGGTTTACTGGTGTTATAGTCGCAATAGTATCTGCCTCGTGAGGTTGCTCTTTCAGTTGGTCGTTTGTCACAGTCGTTGCGAGCACCTCTTTTTTGCCATCTTCAATAACGGGCTCAGGTTGCACTACTTCATATTCAATTTCTTCTTTTTTGGCAACTACCGCTGACGTAATTGTGTCTTCCGAGGCTGATTCTTGTATCGTTGTATCGCTTTTTAGGACTTCTTCCGTAGGAGGAGTCGTTACCGCAATGTCTTGTGCAGGTGCTATTGTTGCGGTATCAGTCGTTATCGCCTCATTCTCAGTTTCAGCTAATTTCACCGGCTCCTCTGCTACTGCAGAAGCCGTTTCAGGGGCATCCTTTTTGGGCTCATCTATTGCCTGGGGTGTCCGCGTTTCCTCCTGCGCCTTTTCTTGAGGCACTATCGGTTCCTGTGCCACTTTTTCTTCATCTGCTTTGGCGATAGTGAGATCTTCCTTCACTGCTGCCCTTATTTCCTTCTTTGAAATATAACCGGCACGCATCCTTGTTGCACCTTGCGGTATTGCACCCGGGTGGCTTCCGGCAAAAGGTTCCGGTTCTGCTTCAATGGGCGCTACATCTTTTACCACTGTAGCAGGCTTATCCTCAGAA
This sequence comes from Flavipsychrobacter sp., assembly GCA_035497355.1. GTDB lineage: Bacteria > Bacteroidota > Bacteroidia > Chitinophagales > Chitinophagaceae > JAFIGV01. The sequence continues at coordinate 417 of DATJDP010000026.1, read as the reverse complement.
TAATTCTGCAACTGCAAAAGTGCTCCCGCCACAGGTTCTTCATTAGCCCCTATGTGGTTGTAGTACTTAAGGTATCTAAGTTGCATTGCTTCTGCCTGTGCAATAGTGCTTAAAGTTTCACCGGGCTCTACTATATGTGTTTCATGAATGCCTTTTGGGTTCTTCTTGTCCAGGAAAATATACATGTCTGCATGGAGTGGAAGATCGGGAAGCTCGTTTATTTCTAAAAGTTTCGAATAACGGATATTAAATCGAAAAGCATCTTCCAATAGCACCGTGCCTTTCTTAGCATAGAATGCTTTCAATCCTGCCACTTTTACCAGTTTCCCATATTCCGGGTTCTGGGGATCGTCCGTAGGTACATACTCATCATCTTCGTTTTTTTTTACAGTTTGGGCGGTAGCTCCGTAGGATACA
>DATJDP010000025.1:0-9080 GCA_035497355.1 Flavipsychrobacter sp. | reverse complement strand
CAGCACTTTCTGAATGATGAAAATATGTGCAAAAAGATTGTATCTCAGGTGACACGTGAACCAGGGATGCAGTTGCTGGAGATAGGTCCGGGCGGTGGTGCAATTACCAAATACCTTATAGAATGGAGCGATGTAAATTATAAGGCAATAGAGATCGATAAAGAAAAAGTAGACTTTTTACATCATACCTATCCGTCTCTGCAAGGAAAAATCATACAACAGGATATATTGAAAGCCGATGCTCCATTTAACGGACAGTTCAGTGTGGTTGGAAACTTTCCCTACAATATTTCGTCCCCTATACTATTTAAGATACTCGAATGGGAGCCGCAGGTAAAAGAGGTGATCGGTATGTTTCAGAAGGAAGTAGCACTGCGCATAGCTGAGAAGGAAGGGTCGAAGCTTTACGGCATTCTAAGTGTGCTAATGCAGGCATTTTTTGAGGTAGAATACCTTTTTGACGTACATGAAAACTGCTTTACACCGCCACCGAAGGTAAAGAGTGGAGTAGTACGATTTACTAACACGGGCAATCTTTACAAGATTGAAAACAAAAGGAAATTTATCAACCTGGTAAAAGCGGGATTCAACCAGAGGAGGAAAACGTTGCGCAATGCGCTAAGGGGAACCCTCCCTCCAGACGCTTTGCAGGATGAACTGATGAACAAAAGAGCAGAGCAGCTTTCGGTAAAAGACTTTGTATTCCTTCACAAAGAATATCAGAATGGATAAAGGGAAGGTATTGATAGCAGCGCCGGTACATGAAGTGCTGACAAACGGTTTAACAGAAGCAGGATATGAATTAGTGATTGCTGAAAAGATCAGCCAGAAAGCAGCCTTCGATCTGATAAAGGACGCAACCGGCGTTATAACTTCGACGCGACTGACATTAAATAAAGAGCTTTTAGATGCTGCATCTGTGCTGAAGTGGATTGGCAGAATGGGGTCGGGCATGGAAGTGATCGATGTACCGTATGCAGAGAGCAAGGGCATCGCCTGCTTTAGCAGTCCCGAGGGCAATTGCAATGCCGTGGCCGAACATGCGTTAGGAATGCTGCTCTCCTTAACGAAAAAAATATCTTCAAGCTATTTAGAAGTAAAAGAAGGAAAGTGGATTCGGGATGCCAATCGCGGTATGGAACTGGAAGGGAAAACTGTAGGCATTATCGGTTTCGGTCATACAGGTAGCGCGTTTGCAAAGAAGCTGAAGGGATTTGATGTAAATATTTTGGCCTATGATGAGGAAGAAAAGCCTCCTTATGCAGGAGTGACCATGTGCACAAGCCTTGCACCGATCTTCGAGACTGCAGATATAGTAAGCTTTCATGTGCCTTTGCAAAAAGATACTTTCCACTATCTGAATGAGGAATTTATTAGAAACATGAAGAAATCTTTTATTCTGCTCAATACTTCACGGGGAGGTGTAGTAGATACGCGGGCTCTTTATAATGGTCTGATGGAAAAAAAGCTAATGGGTGCGGCGCTTGACGTAGTAGAAGAGGAGCCGCTTGAGAGCATGGGGCCGGAAATAAAAACACTGCTAAAGAAAATGCTGGAGATGCCGGAAATCCTTGTCACGCCTCATATTGCTGGCTATTCGCATGAGGCATTGTATAAGATGAGTAAGGCTCTGTTGGAAAAGATTGTCACGCATTAGTAACCTTATATAAATTAAACATTTTTTTGACAAAAAGTCAAGAGGCGTGTTATACTTTTAACAAGAATTTTTTACTTTTACCGCTTATTGGTTAAATAATTATTAATGCAGGATATGACACGTAAACTACGTTATCTATTCGTATTGCTGTTTCTTACAATGACAGGGCGTGCTTTAGCACAAACAGGTTCAATCTCAGGAACGGTGTATGATGAAAAGAAAGAGCCAATCATCGGCGCCATTGTGCAGGTGTTTGAAGCAGGTGCGACAAAAGGCGGCGCAGCAACGGACATTGATGGAAACTATGTTATAAAGCCGCTGAGTCCCTCTGGTAATTATGAGGTGCATGTCAAGTATGCCGGATACAAGGAAATTATATCGAAAGGTGTGCTGGTGAGCCCGGATAGGATTACTAAGCTTAATTTCAATATGCAGATTAACGCAAAGGAGCTTGATGAGGTTGTAGTAACAACTTACAAAGTTCCATTGATCGAAGCTGACAAGCCTGGAAGTACCACAACATTTACCCGTGATCAAATTGCAAAGCTTCCTACTCGTAATACATCAGACGTTGCTTCAATGGCCGCAGGTACCTACCAAAGTAAAAGTGGCGGGACTGTTAGCATAGCCGGTGCCCGTAGTGGTGGTACACAATATATTATTGATGGAATCGTCGTTCAAGGCGCTACTGCAATTAATTTACCTCCCGGATCTATAGATCAGATGTCGGTAATCACTTCCGGTATTCCTGCAAAATATGGTGATGCTTCAGGTGGTATCATTTCTATAACCACCCGTGGCGGTGCTTCTCAGCATCAGGGTGAGGTTAGCTTTGAGCATTCACTAGAGGGATACAACCATAATATGGCATCTTTCTCTATAGCAGGTCCATTATTAAAGAAAAAGGTAGATAGTGTTAATAAGAAAACTGTACTAGGGTATTCTTTAAGCGGTACTTACCAGTTTGATGAGGACAACGATCCTAACTATTTTGATAACTATGTTGTAAAAGGAGACAAGCTGAAAGAGATCCAGCAGAATCCGTTAGTGCAAAAAACTGACATTAGCGGACGCAAAATTTATAGCTCAGCAACCGAGTATATAACAATGAACGATCTCGAGACAACGAAGACCAGAATTAATGCAGACTATAAAAGCGCGCGTGTTGTAGGAAAGGTTGATTATCAGCTCTCTGACAACGTTGAGCTTGTTGCGGGCGGTAACTACACTTATATTAATCAAAGTCAATGGGATCAGCGCTACGCCTTATTTAATCCTTCGGCTATGCCTAAAGACGTTATCAATAACGGAAGAGGATTCATCCGCTTAACTCAAAGTTTTGGTAATAAGAATTTGACAGCTAATGCGGAAGATAAGAAGGCCCCATTAATTTCTAATGCGTTTTATACCCTGCAGGCAGACTACGAAAATACTTATCGGAACGTTGAAGATCCAAATTTGAAGCACAATCCATTTTTGTATGGCTACCTGGGAAGGTTTGACACGAAAGACCAAACTATTTATGGAATAGGGTTAGATACTGCCATCAACCGGGTAGGTACTGTTTTGTATGCCTATAACTCACCTACCTCCGTAGATTTTACGCCTGCGGATTATAACCCGCTGTTAGTTAACTACACGAAACAATATTATGGCCTTGCAGGTGGGGACGCTTATCCCACTAATCTTAGTGATATCCTTGCCAACAGAGGTTTGATAAATGGTTATTTGCCTCCGTATGTTTATACCGATTACCTCGGTTCCCCTCTTTATTTTAATTCTGGTTATGGAAGGAGCGGTTATACTTATAACAACCAAGAACAGTTTGCATTCAACGTTGATGCCTCATTTGATCTCCAGCCAAAGAAAACAAGACATGCGATTGAATTTGGTTTGTACTATCAGCAACGTGCGGAACGAAACTACGGTATTGGCGCCGCCGGCATAAATAACAATTTGTGGGCATTAATGCGACAGCTTACAAATAAGCATATTCTTGACTTAGACAAGGCTAACCCCATATATGTGATTGGTGGACAGCGTTATACATTAGATGAATATCGCAATGGAAATTTGCAATTTGGACCAAATGATACCGTGATATACAATAGACTGTACAATGAAGGGTTACAGAGTACATTTGATTATAACTTGCGTAAGAAGCTTAATCTTGATCCAACTGGAACAGATTATATTTACATAGATAACATAAAGGATCCCTCGCTTTTATCACTGGATATGTTTTCGCCGGATGAAATCATAAATGGTGGTAATCCACTTGCAACCTGGTATGGTTATGATTATACTGGCAAAAGAGTTAATGGTCAGGTCAATTTTAATGACTTCTTTACAAAGAAAGATGCCAATGGAAATTATACGAGAGAAATAGGCGCTTTCAGACCAAACTATATTGCAGGTTATATTCAAGACAAGTTCGAACTTCCCAATAACGTTCTGTTCAATGTAGGTGTGCGTGTGGAAAGGTTTGATGCCAATACAAAAGTGCTCAGAGATCCATATTCATTGTACGCAGTACACACTGTAGCAGATAGCAAGGACGCTCAAAATAATATTAATGGGGGGGAAACCCCCGATAATATTGGCGGTGATTACGTAGTTTACGTAAGAGACAATCAAGTGGAAAATCCAGAGGTTATTGGATATAGAAGCGGTGATGACTGGTACGATGCAACTGGTAAATTCCTTCAGGACCCGAGTTATTTGGCCACTCTTTATGGGTCTGATCCTCAGCCATACCTTGTAAAGTCAAAAGACAAGAATAAAACTTTGAGAATGAATGAAGAAGGCTATGATCCGAACAGCTCATTTACTGACTACAAGCCACAGGTGAATGTAATGCCGCGTATCAATTTCTCCTTTCCTATAGCAGAGCAGTCGTTATTCTATGCACATTATGATGTATATGTAATGCGTCCTAAGACCGCATCTGAGATTTATGTATCTCCGATAGACTACCTGTATTTGAGTCAAAATGGTACGCAAATTATTGCTAATCCAAATCTGAAGCCAGAAAGGGTCTTTGATTACGAACTTGGTTTTACTCAAACCTTATCTCAAAGTTCGGCAGTCACCATTAATGGTTTTTACAAGGAACGTAAGGATATGATACAAGTCCGTCCGTTTTTGTATGCATATCCGAATACTTATTTTACGTTCGGTAACAGAGATTTTTCGACTACCAAAGGTTTTTCGCTTAAATATGACCTACGTCGTGTGAATCATCTTCAAATGCAGTTAAGCTATACACTGCAATTTGCAGAGGGTACTGGCTCAAGTTCTTCATCTGGTAATGGTGGTAGCTCTACATCAGTGTCTAGTAGCGGCCTGTTGCAATATTTAATAGGCGCACAATTACCAAATTTACGCTTTGCACTACCGCTAAATGTTGATTCACGTCACATTCTTAATGCTAATCTTGACTATCGGTATGAGCAAGGTGAAGGCCCAGTGGTTGGCAATAGTCATCCCCTGGAGAATGCAGGTATTAACTTGATTTTCCGTGCAAGGAGTGGAGAACCGTATACGCGGTACGCTTTACCGGGTCAAAGAATTGTCGTAGGAGGCGCATATGGATCTCGTTTGCCATGGCACTATATGCTCGATTTTAGAATCGATAAGACATTTGCGTTGTTTGCCCGGAAATCTGATGACGGTATCAAGCAACGTACAGGTATCGGATTGCAGGCATTCCTCTACATTCAGAACCTGTTGAATACGAAAGATATTTTAGGTGTTTATGGTTATACTGGGCGTCCAGACAACGATGGATGGATCGCATCCCCCAACGGACAATCAGAGGCGAGCGTTAAGACAAGCCCGCAGTCGTACAGCGATCTATATAATTTGAGTCTGATGGATCAAGGCTTGTTAAATAATCCAAGAAGAATCAATCTCGGTATTACGTTGAATTTTTAATCAATCAGAATCAATAACTTCTACAAGTTATGTTTAGAGATATAATTAAACCGTCGCTTGCATTAACTGCTTTAGGTTTGACTATCAGTTGCCTGCAAGCTAACGCCCTGCCAACTATAGGGCAAGTGAAGAAGAGGGAGCTGTTAAAGACAGCGGCCGGTTGTGATCCTGCCACTGCTACCATTGAGTTAGACATCAATAACGTGCGTGCACGGTTGATGACTGGTGGCGATATGTGGTGGAATCAGGGTACTGGCAACGCTGCGTATGAAGTACCAAAGGGAACGAAGAAAAGCTCTCTTTTTGCAGGCTCCGTTTGGGTGGGTGGTTTTACTGCTGATAAGCAATTGAAGGTATGCGCTCAAACCTATAGAAATCAGGGTAACGACTATTGGCCTGGTCCTTTGTATAATACCCCAAGCGGGGCTGCCGTTACTAAAGAGCAGTGCTCGGACTGGGACCGTTTTTGGAAAGTTGACAGAGCAACAATTAACAAGTTTCGTTTGCTGAGCAGAACGGGTGGTAACACTAAAACTTCCGAGTTTGATGTGATCTGGCAGTGGCCGGCACAAGGAAATGGTGTTGGTGGAACTATGAACGCTAACGACTACAAAAGGGCGACCGGAACAAGCGGATTGCCATTAACGATGGAGGATCGCGGGTATGCACCATTTGTTGATAATCCTAATGATCCAGGAAATACTGCTGGCTTGTATGAGCCGGAAAGAGGCGATTTCCCTGGAGATCCAAGTATAGAAGACTTATTAGGCGACCAGTATATATGGTGGGTATTTAATGACCGCGGTAATACTAAAGGACAAACAAAGACAGAATCTATCGGAATGGAGGTTCAAACTGGCGCGTTTGCCTTTGCTTCAAAGGACTTCATGAATGACGCAACATTTTATAATTACCATTTGATCAATCATGGTACCTCAAACTTAGATAGTACGTTCATGGCCACCTGGACGGATGCCGATCTAGGATATGCACTTGACGATTATATTGGCTGTGATACAGTAAGAGGTTTAGGTATTCTTTATAATGGAGATGGATTTGATGGTGCCGGTGAGGCAAATACTTATGGTGCTAATATTCCAATGGTGGGTGTTGACTTTTTCCGTGGCCCACATAAGAAAATACCTATGCCAAGTGGTCCACCAAAGGATTCGGTGTTAAAAATGACTGCGTTTACGTATTTTAACAACGGCTCTGATGCAAGGATTGGCGACCCCACAAAAGGAGTAGAGTTTTATAATTATATGACAGGGACGTCGCGTAACGGATCTAATTTTAATAGGGATTATGTTGCGCCTGGTGTTCCTACGACATCATTAGGTGCGGGCCCCGATACAAGATTTGTATTTACAGGTGAGCCGGATGGTTCTGGTCCTGATCAGTGGTCCGAATGTGTCTGCCTAAATCCCGCATATGACCGGCGTTTCATTCACTCTGCCGGCCCATTTGTATTGGAACCTGGAACAGTCAATGACATTACAATCGGTGCAGTATGGGTATCCGATGTCGGCGGATGTCCTAATACGAGCTTCAAGAAGATACGTTTGGCGGATGATCAGGCGCAAGCGCTTTTTGATAATAACTTTAAGGCCATCGCAGGTCCGGATGCCCCACTATTAGTAAAAAGGGAATTGGATCGCAAAGTGGTGTTCTATTTATCGAATCCGTCGTTCAGTACGAACTTTATGGAGAAGTATGGTTACGAAACAGATTCCAGCAAGTATAGAGTTAAATCCTTGAAGGCGTTTAATGTACATAGTCCCGATTCACTATATAAATTTGAGGGCTATCGAGTATTTCAGTTAAAGAATAAGGATATTTCGATCTCTCAGATTTTTAATGACCGTGGGGAAGTAGACAACGAATTGGCCGTTGAGGTATTCCAAACTGATATCAGAAATGGGGTTGGACAGATTACAAACTGGGTTAAAGATATTGATATAAAAAACTGTAGTGATACGTGTTGGTATCCGTCAATCAAGGTTGACGGAAAGGACAGCGGCATCGTGCATAGTTTTGCGGTTACTCAGGATGCCTTTGCAACTGGTAACGATAAGCGCCTGGTTAACTACAAGAATTATTATTTTGTTGCAGTAGCCTATGCGTATAATAATTTTCAAAATTTCGATCCTGGAAATAATTTGGCTACGCAGGATGTTGCATACCTTGAGAGCCGTACCGGTCCCGGCGGATCTGCTATAGAAGTGATGGAGGTGATGCCCAATCCGTTTAGTAATAGCGTAGGGACTTATATCGCATCTGATTATGGGGATGGAGTAATTATTAAGAAGATGGAAGGTGTCGGTAACGGTGGTAATTTTTTGCGGATGACACAAGAGTCTGAAGCCGAAGCCCTTAGCTCTGGTAGTAACTATCAGTCTACGCAGCCGGTATATGAGCGCGGTCAGGGTCCGGTGAATGTTAAGGTAGTTGATCCTATGAAAGTGGTACCGGCTACCTGGAGCTTATATATTAAGCCCGACCTTTCTCTGCCAGGGCCTTATGCCGATACTCCGACTGCTGATGCCTCCGATCAGGTAACGCGTTTGAGAGGAGAGAAGGCTCAATGGGTTCTTGTAAATGACGCAACAAATCAAACGATCGTCAGCGAACGGAATATTGACATATTAAATGAAGAGATTCTGGCTGACTATGGTTTATCGCTCTCTATTAGGCAAACCGTCCGTCCGGGCGATAACCAATTGGACGGAAACGGCCTTATTGGAAATAGCGGCGCAGCTAGCAGCAGAATTATCTTTACTAATCCGGCAATCACATGGCTGGCGGGTGTAAATGATGGAGAGCAAATTTCTCCTGTCAACTGGATAAGAAGCGGCGGCTATCTATATAATGACAATACCAATCCGCTACCTTGTGATTACAATGATAGTAAGTACGATACTGCTCAGTTTTACGAAAATCTTCTTGGGGAATATACTTTCACAAGGGGTACATGGGCGCCTTATTCGCTTGCTGCCAGCGAACCGCCTAATGCGGGTTCTGGTTGTTATTTCGGTGTTACCATGCCGTATACTGTGCGCCCCCTGTATGATTTGAAAGGTGTGGATGTTGTGTTCACTGCGGATAAAAGTAAGTGGACAAAATGCCTTGTTTTAGAAATGAACTCAGATGGGTTTGGAGAAGGTGGGGCAGTAAAGTTTACAAAGAGGAGTCATCGCTCATGGAATATGGATATGAACAGTGATGGCCAACCTGTTTATTCATCGTCTGCATCGGATACCGGTTTTTCGTATTTCCCTGGATATGCGATAAATGTTGAAACGGGCGAACGTCTTAATATAACGTTTGGCGAAGATTCTTATTTATCTAGTGATAATGGACGCGATATGATTTGGAATCCTACGTCTACTATACTCGATGAGTTGAATAACAGCATATTTGGAGGACGCCACTATATATATATATCGAAAGTTCGTTATGATGAAGGTAAAAAGCTGGACTCTATGGT
>DATJDP010000024.1:0-23503 GCA_035497355.1 Flavipsychrobacter sp. | reverse complement strand
TGCCGCGAACTCGATAGAGTTTGTCTCCAACTCAATTGAGTTTGGTTCAAACTCATATTCGGAAGCCTCAGACAAATATGAGTTGGAGGCGCACAAATAAGAGTTCGACTCAGACAAATATGAGTTTGACTCAGACAAATATGAGTTTGGCTCGGACAAATAAGAGTTTGAAGGGAGCAAATAAGAGTCTGAGGCGAACGAAGAAGAGTTTGAAAGAATCTTTAAAGAGTTTGAGAAAACCTTCAAAAAGTTTGGGAAAATGCGCTCCTTAACCCTTGTCCGGATAGCCTGGGGTAACGTTATTTCTTCATATGGCAATTGATCGAAAATGTACAAGAATACAGGCACAGCTTAGTCCGGCAATAAAGAACGGCAAATATGCCAGTATCCTTTATCCCGAACCCGGGTTGATGGCTTCATTGGCATATCGGAAAACCTAGACCATAGAGATCCTGCCAATTATATTCAAGCAAACATCTATTTATTCTCACAATGTTCATTTTCGCTACTTCAAAAAAAAAGACTGCAGCGATACGTGCAGTCTCTTTCCTATCCATAACCTGAATTGTCTTTCCAAATTTTGCGAGGTTAATATTCGTCGCTACGACGGATTGATAAACCAAAGCCGGGCGATGGAGTCCGTCACTTCCATCATCTCCTTGTAAGAATCTGGTTTGGTAACGAAACAATTGGCGCCAAACTGATAAGATAGCATCCTGTCGCGCTCCGACGAAGATGTGGTCATGACAATAACGGGAATGGTTCTCAGTGCTTCATTTTCTTTTATTTCACGCAGCACATCCTTGCCATCCTTTCCTGGCATGTTCAGGTCCAGCAAGATAACAACGGGATTCGCCTTCGAAGGCGTCTCGTGGAGGTAATCAATCAATTGATCACCGTTCTTCATAAAAATAAAATCCTGATCGTGGCTATTTTCCAGAAATGCATCACGAATAGACTCCCTATCGTCGGGGTCATCATCAACAATAAAGACTGAATGCTTCAGGTTTGGTATCATGCTGGAATTATTATCGTAAATGTTGACCCACCGTTTACTGTTCCCTGGGCTATTATCGTACCGCCATGATTCTCAGTTACTTTTCTGCAGATGGCTAGCCCAATGCCCGTTCCCTCATACTCCATCTTGCCATGCAGCCGTTGAAAGATAGTAAAAATTTTGTTCGCAAACTGATTATCGAAGCCTATTCCATTGTCGGCAAAGTCGATCTTTAGGTATCTGGGAGCTTTGGTGAGATCGTAGCGTGCTACTTGCGAAGGTCTAAGGTACTGGTGCGTTATTTTGATCTCAGGAGTTATGCCTTCCCTGGCAAACTTCAGCGAATTAGTAAGCAGGTTGAGGAATAGCTGGCGGAACTGAGAAGGTACAACCATCATAGCAGGCAGACCATCGGAGATGATGCGCGCATTCTTTTCTTCAATTTTGTATTCCAGCGTTTGCTTCGCATCGATCAGCAGGTCTTCAAGGCTTTTTACCTCGAAAGATTTATTACCGGAAATCACAGAAACGGACAGCAGATCACTGATCATGCTCTGCATCCTGCGCGAAGAGTCAATGATCTTATCAAGATACAGTCTCGCGTTCTCATTGAGTTCATCACCCTGAGTTGTGATCAGCCTGTCGCTGAAAGTGGCAATCTTGCGCAGCGGCTCTTTAAGGTCGTGGCTGGCCACATAAGCATACTCCTCGAGGCTGGCATTAGACTGCTGCAGTTCAATGTTCTTTTGCTGCAACGACTGCTCTGCCAGCTCCTGCTCAGTAATATCTATAGATACATTGAGTAGGTGCTCCACCTTGCCTTCGCTATTCCTGTCGAAGACAGTTTCGAAAGTATGGAACCAATGATAGTCGCCATTCTTGTGTCTTAGCCGGTATTTGAATTCAACAGTTTTTTCATTGTCATTTTTATCATCTTTAGCATTCGCTTCTTCAACAGCCCTGGCATTTTTTTCCATGGCAGATGCTACATCGTCTGGGTGAATGATCTCCGTAAAGAATTCAAGCCCCTTGGCTAGTACTTCACCAGGTTCATAACCAAGAATGCTTTCAATGGCCTTGTTGATAAAAGTGTAGGCGCCTGTATTAACATTATAAGAGGAAATGAGCGAAGGAGTTGTATCTGCGATTTTCTGGATGAACTCCTGGCTGCTGCGCAATTCGCGCTCTGTAAGTTGCTGACGCGTTACATCCTGACCAGTTCCAATCAATTGCGTAGGCTTACCATCTGCACCTATGAGTACTTCCCCGCGCGACTGAATATATTTCAGCGTACCATCTGGCAGCAAGACGCGATGATAGAAATTGTAGGTTTCGCCGGCCTTCAAACTATTTTGCAGATAGCCGAGCAACATTTCTTTATCCTGAGGATGGATATAGGACAAGTATTTTTCGAAGGTGATCTCCTCCGTAAAGTCGGTGAGACCAAATATTCTATATAGTTCTTCAGACCACACCACCTTATTCGTAGCGATATCCCATGTCCAGTTGCCTATATGAGAAAGAGCCTGTGCCTGCTTGTAAAGGCTTTCGCTGTTTTGTAACCGATGCACTATATCCTGCTTTTCGGTTACGTCCATCACGGTTCCTCTGAAGTGGGAAGGCTTACCATCCGTAAAACTTACTATACCGCGCGACCAGATGGTTTTGCATTTTCCACCGTTCGTTATCAGGCGATATTCACATTCATAGTTTCCCGTTTTATAACCTTCTTCCATCGCAGCCTTCACCTTTTCTTTATCCCCGGGATGCACTTTATTAATGAAATATTCGAAATCGCCGGTTTGCTCCAGATCAAGTATCTCCATGAGTTGAGGAGATATATTCAGGTTTGGCGTTGTCAGGTCCCAGCTGAAGCTACCAAGATGAGCGATCTTTTGTGCTTCCAGTAGCTGTTCTTCCCGCTCCTTCAGAGCCTTTGTATGCGCATCGATTCTATTCCGCAACAGATCTATGTACGTATTTGTAGCAAGAGTATCACCTTCCAAATTGTAAATGTCTATCTCCTTTACAATGCCTAAAATCGTTTTAATATCAGAGGTATAAACAGGCAAGAAGTGCAACAAAGCGGTCTTACGCAAATAGCTTATCTGGGTGATGTCTTCGGCTTCGATCTCGTTCTGACCAATTACTTCTAACTGATCATTGACCCAACGCAACATGGATTCGTCGAGAAGCCCTTTCAGCCGGTTTTGTTCTGCCGCTGCTAAAAACTTTTCATGATCTGGAATGGAAGCCTCTATGATCTGCTCGTCTGGTACGCCTTCAAACAACCTCAGCAGCGGAGTACGCAATTCCTTAGCGCCCTTTAGCTGATGCCTGATATACTCAATAAGGTGTTGTTCGCGAACAAACTTTGCATATGCGGGTAAATAGGTAAAAATCAGTTTCTCCTGATTTGCAGTCGTTTCAAGTAAAGTCTCCTCCACAATTAATAATCGTTGTTTCGGTTTGTTTCAAAAAATCCCCTGGTCCCTGAGGACAAAAAACACGCTACAAAATTGTTAAAAAACCGTGCCTCAACAGTTTAAGCTTCAGGAGGGGATACAATGCAGCGTATTGCAGGCATAATTGTTTCCATGATTGCCCATGTTGATATAAATACAATTGAGCATGAGTGAAAAAAACGAGGTTGAGATTGTCATTGAAACACCGAAAGGCAGTCGGAATAAGTACATCTGGGATGAGGAGAGGAAGCTGGTGAAGTTCAAAAAGTGTATGCCGCTGGGGTTTATTTTCCCTTTCGATTTTGGGATGGTTCCAGGTACAAAAGCTGAAGATGGAGATCCTATAGATGTACTGCTACTGATGGAAGAAGCGGTCTATCCGGGTGTATTTATGCAAGCGCGGATCATTGCAGCCCTGAAAGCAGATCAGCAAAAGACAGAAAAATACCGGAACGATCGGCTCATTGCAGTGGAATCAACTTGTCCGATCTACGGACAATATCAATCACTAAACGATCTGACATCCAAACTGAGAACGGAAATCGAAAAGTTTTTTGAATCTTACAATCAGGTGCAGGGGAAGAAGTTTACGCCGCTCGGCTGGGCAGATAAGGAAGAAGCAATGGCGCTGATTAGAGAGAATGCAACTAAAGAAGACTAGTGCCTTTAGGTTGAATCAAACCTCATGGGAATTATAAAAACAAAACGCCACACTTTCGGTATGGCGTTTTTCTGTTGTACTTACTAAAACCGTTATTTATGCCGTTGGCTGCAAAGCTTCACGGATGCGTCCTTCGATTTCATCCATTACTTCGGGATTATCCGACAGGAATTGCTTTACGGCATCTCTACCCTGTCCGATCTTCATTTCATTGTAGCTAAACCAGGAACCGCTTTTATTCAATATTCCCAAATCGACACCCATATCTATCACTTCACCCATCTTGCTGATGCCTTCACCAAAGATGATGTCAAACTCTACCTGGCGGAACGGAGGCGCTACTTTGTTCTTCACCACCTTCACACGGGTGCGGTTACCGCTTGCAGTATCGCCGTCTTTGATCTGACTGATACGGCGAATATCAAGACGTACAGATGCGTAGAACTTTAGGGCGTTACCACCGGTCGTAGTTTCAGGGTTACCAAACATTACGCCGATCTTTTCGCGAAGCTGGTTGATGAAGATGCAAATGGTATTAGTACGGTTGATTGTAGCTGTAAGTTTACGCAGCGCCTGAGACATCAAACGAGCATGCAATCCCATCTTGCTATCTCCCATTTCGCCCTCAAGCTCACCTTTTGGCACCAGCGCAGCTACAGAGTCAATAACAACTACATCCACAGCACCTGAAGAAATAAGGCGGTCAGCGATCTCCAATGCCTGTTCGCCATAGTCAGGCTGAGAAATGATGAGATTATCTACGTCTACGCCGAGTTTTCTTGCATAGTTAGCGTCGAAAGCATGTTCTGCATCTATAATAGCACAGATACCACCCTTCTTCTGCGCTTCTGCAATGGTATGGATCGCAATAGTTGTCTTACCTGAGGATTCCGGTCCGTATATTTCTACCACACGTCCGCGCGGAAACCCTCCAACACCAAGAGCAACATCCAAACCTAAAGAACCTGTGCTTATTGTATCTATTTTATCCTGTTGCTTGTCTCCAAGCATCATTACCGAGCCTTTGCCATAATCCTTCTCGATCTTATCAAGAGCGAGCTTCAACACTTTAAGTTTGTCTTCTACTGCTGCCATTTTGTATGTGTTTATGAGTATATTATGTCAAATATAAGTGCCTTTGCGGAAACCCTATCCGTAAAGTTTTTCACACTTTGTTATTAACAATCGAAATTAATAGTGACAAATATACGACACTATTAATAATAAAACCAGGAAAAGGATTTCTTTTAGAAAAGGCTCGACCTATTTACTGAATTCTGAGCAATAAAGAACCCCGGACGAAAAGTATCGTTCTTTAAAAAACTCGCTCAAGGTAAAAGTACTGTCACCTTTACGAACCGTTTGTCCACCGAATGCCTTGATAACCTCCTGAAATGGAAACCGTATAGTTTGAATATTTTCACTATCGACTGAAAAGTCTAAACTGACTAAGGAAAGCGCTGTGCTGACCACAGATAGATGATTGTCTTTAAAGATCCAAACATCAGTCAAAAGCAGCTTCGTAGTATCAATGCTTATTAACTGAAGCTTGCTAATATGTTGAAAACCTGTCTTCTTCAGCGTTCCTTCTTCGGGGGTAATTTGCCCTTTTTCATACCCATGAAGGAGAAGCGAAACAATGTTTTCCCTGGCTCCGTTATTGCCTATCACCGCCCGTAGCGGAACATTTTTTTTGTCATCGAGCTGTATCAATCGAATCACCGTTTTCTTCTGCGCCGAACACATCTGCGGCATAAGAAGAAAAAGCAAAAACAAGACTCGAAACATAGCTATATGGCATTAAAAAAACCGTTGTGTTGACAACGGTTTTCAATATTACTAACTTTCGATTAGATCTTGAAATGCGAGAACGCCTTGTTGGCTTCTGCCATACGATGCGTGTCTTCTTTCTTTTTGAAAGCACCACCCTCACCTTTCGCAGCAGCTACGATCTCATTAGCCAGCTTATCTGCAATGGTCTTACCATTCCGATCGCGGCTGTAACGAATCAGCCACTTCATGCTTAGAGATATTTTACGATCCGGGCGAACTTCGGTCGGTATCTGGAAGGTAGCACCACCGATACGACGGCTACGAACTTCTACAGATGGAGTCACATTTACCAAAGCGCGTTTCCATACTTCATAGCCATCTTCACTTGTCATTTGGCTCACTTTATCAATTGCATTATAAAATGCAGTCAATACGACGCTTTTGTTACCACCCCACATGAGACAGTTTACAAAACGAGTTACTTGCTTATCGTTGAATTTTGGATCTGGTGCTAATGGTAATTTCTTAGCTTGTGCCTTCCTCATTGTTAATGATTGGCTTTATGATTACTTATTAAAAATTATTTTTTCGCTTTTTCTTTCTTAGTACCGTATTTAGAGCGGCTTTGCTTGCGGTCTTTTACACCAGCAGTATCCAGCGCACCACGTACGATATGGTAACGTACACCCGGAAGATCCTTTACACGACCACCGCGGATAAGAACGATTGAGTGCTCCTGCAGATTGTGACCTTCACCCGGGATATAAGCAATAACCTCCACTTTGTTAGTAAGACGAACTTTAGCGACCTTACGAAGAGCGGAGTTTGGTTTCTTAGGAGTTGTAGTATATACACGGGTACAAACACCACGACGTTGCGGACAAGCATCCAAAGCACGAGACTTTGACTTGGCGCGGATTTGCTGACGACCTTTACGAACTAGTTGTTGTATAGTAGGCATTGCTTACTTTAATGTAAATTTCAAAATGGACTGCAAAGGTAAAACTTCTTTATTAAATACCAACTATTTTTTTGAAGTAATTAGTTCACCACTGCAAAGTTATTGCCAGATAAATCTCCACATAATATCATATAGCCTTTCCTGTATATCAGTGAAGACAAACGCCAGTTATTGAGCATCAAGAGGAATTCAGCCAGGAGCAAAAAGAATTCAGTTTGTGACAGAAGGAATTCAAGTTGTGACAAAAGGAATTCAGTTTCTGGAAAAAGGAATTCCGTTTGTGATAAAAGGAATTCAAGTTGCGACAAAAGGAATTCAGTTTATGGAAAAAGGAATTCAGTTTCTGATAAAAGGAATTCGGTTTCTGATAAAAGGAATTCAATTAGAGACAAAAGGAATTCGGTTCGTGATAAAGGGAATTCCCTCAGAGACCAACCGACATCCGTTAGAGAAAATTAGAATGCTTACCCCCCTTGAATATTATATTAAATCTTAAGATTAAAGAGTTCAATACTGCTGCTTTTACCTTTCAGATCAAAGATGCCAAGGCTTTCCGTTTGCCAATCCTTAAGGTTGATGCGATCTACAAAAGCTTTTGAGGCTATAAACTTATGATTTAGCTCGGTACATGCCGTACGGATACGGGCGGTAGTATTCATAGTATCGCCACTCATCGCAAGGTCCTTTTTTATAATACCAATCTCACCCACCGTTACGTCTCCCAGATGAATACCGGCCTTAAATTCCGGTATCACCCCATATTTTCTTCTAAACTCTCCACTTCTTCTCTGTATTGCTTTTCGCGCGTCTATCACCGCCTGAACGCAGCGCACCATATTTTTTTCCGAATAATTCCATGATACCACTACTTCATCTCCCACATATTGGTAAATCCGGCCATCGTGCTCAAGTAGAGCCATAGAAATACTGGCAATAAAGTCCCTGATGAAGCGAAAATAGGCCTGATGCCCTAATTGCTCAGCCAGGGGCGTTGAATCTTTGAGATCAAGAAACATGATAATGCGTTTTTCGATCTTCGGATTAATATACCTTCCCAAAAGGATGTCTACGAACACACCGGGCGAATACTTTTCATTTATTTCTATCAGCAACTGCGTCATAATAAAGATCATGAACCAGTCCGTCATTTTATCGAGCAACCATGCGCGATGAAAAACTTCTCCTTTAAAGTTCATGAAGCTTTGTACGAACCCTAAGTGCAGGGTAAAGAGAGAATAGGAAATATGAACAAGGAAGTTCATGAAGAAGGAGGCGACTATGAGGATAAGCGTTTTGGCAATGAAATTGATCAGCAGCGAGTACTCCCGGAACATTTTTCGCAGCCGGAACACGAGCAGGTACCCCATAAACAGGCCCATCATATAGTCTATGGATGCACGGAGGACCACAGCACCAGGGGTAAGAAAGGTATAGACCGAGTCTGGTCTGTCCTCATAGGGATGACTCATAAAACGCACCCATCCGATCACATCTATTAAGGTCCAGGCAAGAGCAATGATCACTACCCATTTATACCGATAGCGGTTGATGACCGAAAATTTCCCTTTTATATTTTTCACCCACTTCATGTCCTTTCTGTCAGATAATTATAGATCTGCTCCTGTGCGTTGTAGGATTCATTTGTTATAGATACTCTTTCATGTTCCATATTAGACAGAAGGCGGACGGCTTTGTCGTTATCCTTCCACTGATTGTCAAAATAGTCGGTCAATTCTTTTTTGCACAAAGGGCTGTCGATGGTAGTGCATACTTCTATTCTTCTGCGCAGATTCCTTGTCATCCAATCGGAGGAGCCTATGACCAAAGTTGTCTCCTCCTCTCCGAAAATGAAGATACGCGTGTGCTCAAGGTACCTGTCCACCAGCCTTCTCACTTCAATATTTTCACTCAGACTGCTAAGTCCTGGAATCAAACAGCAGATGCTTCTTACCATCAGCTGGATTCTTACGCCGGCCTGACTAGCCCTGTAAAGCATAGCGATCATATGTGGCTCTTCCAGATTGTTCACCTTTATTCTAATACGTGCCGGCTGATTGTTCTTTGCCTTTACAACCTCTTTTTCTATCAGCCGTTCGAAGGCTTCTATCATATTAAACTGCGAAACGTACAGCTTCCTAAAAATCGGGTTATTCCTTCCTGTTGGCTTTTTTCGCTCCTTTAAGAATTGGAACAACGAAAGCAATTCTGAATTAATGACAGCATCGGTAGTAAGCAAGGTGTGATCTGTATAAAACCTGGCGGTGATTTCGTTAAAGTTCCCGGTGCTTAGAATGGAATAACTCTTCCTCGCTGCGCCATCCTTTTTAATAACGAGCGCTATCTTCGAATGCACCTTTATCTCCGGTATGCTGTAAATAATGCGAATACCAGCCTCACTCATCTTCTTACTCCATTGGATATTGTTTGCCTCATCAAATCTTGCTTTTAGCTCTATGAATACCGTTACAGTCTTTCCATTTTTCGCAGCGCTGATGAGGGCATTTACAATTAATGAATCTGTGGCTACACGATAAAGCGCAATATATATTTCATCAACCGAAGGGTCTATCGCCGCCTGATTGAAAAAGGAAAGAATGGGATTGTAAGAGTCATAGGGAAAATGCAGCAAGACATCGCCATTGTCAATAAGATTGAATATATCGCTGCAATTGTAAAGGCCTCCGCCTGATAGTGGCTTTCTTTCGGCATACAGGAGTGCAGGATTCTTTACAGGTAGTTCTGAAAGGTCCCGAAGGTTGTGATACCTGCGTCCCATAAACATTTCCTCATGACTGATACCAAATGAGCTGGCAAGAAACAGTTCTACATTCCTCGGCATATCCTCCTCGTACAAAAAACGGGTTGGCGGTCCAAAATCACGCTTCCTCAGCTGTCGTTCGATCTTTTTAAGAAGGTTTCCGGAGTATTCATCCTCCAAAAGTAACTCTGAATCCCTGTTGAATTTGATACTGTAAGACCCTGTGATTTCAAAACCCGGGAAGATGCAATCAGCATTTTCCCTGATGATATCGTCAATAAAAATGATGTAATTCTTACCATTGATCGGAGAAAGCTTAAAAAAGCGAGGCTGTTGCTGTGACGGTATCTTTACGACCGCATGCTGTAGCTGCAACTCGCCGGGCTTTCGTAAAGTATGTACCAGATAAAGTTGGTTATTCTCGGGCGTGAAGGAATTGCTTGCATTGCCTGATAGAAAAACAGGCTGCACAAACGCGAGTACCGTAGAAAGAAAAATTTCCCGCACCTCAGCTTCATGTTCGGCCCTTAGCGGCTGATGATAATAAAGTACAGTACCGCTCTTTTCCAGTTCCGGCAGCAACTGATTGATCAATATATCGCCAAACTCCTTTTGCTGCCGGTTGATTTCAGATTGTATCTTATCTACTATTTCTTCATTTTCCTCTGGTATCACCTTCTTTCTTGTCTTTGGCTTTAAAGCAGCCATGGCAAGAAGGGCCGGATATCGCACTCGAAAGAACTCATCCAGATTGGAAGAGAAAATGGAAAGAAAGCGAAATCGCTCCAATAGAGGTACATCAGGACAAGCGGCTTCCTGCAAAACTCTGTAGTTAAATCCCAACCAGCTTAAGTCTCTGTTGTAATACATATCTATTTATAGAGGGGGATTGGACGGCATCGTGACCGTTGTTACCTGTGAGGGTGCTTTCAGCAGCACTGCAAGTGTAAACGCAATAACTGCAACGACAATGCCTATGGTAAACACCATATAAGCCAAACGAACCAGTTTATATTTCTTCCCTAATACAACGCCCAGTTGATGTATATCCTTTACCAATGTGCTGTACAGGTAGTCTTTATCGCGCATGAGCACATCCATCGCCCATTCATACTCCTCCAGCGGAGTTTTATAAAAATTTCCGAAAAACAGTAGGTTAATGCGTTTATTGATAACATCCGCTTTAGTAAACTTTCCTTCGCTAATTTTCGGCCTTGTGGCCATAATAGCAATAATCACTGTAGCGACAGAAAAACTCAGAAAAATGATGGTTGGTATGGTGAGGTAAGGTTCCGTTTCCAGCTTCCGGACCAGCAAGCCAAGAATGACAGAGATAATAATAGAATTAACTGAAATAAGAATATTCGCTTTCCCGTCCGCCATATCGCTCAATCGCAAATGGTTTTCTGAGGTAAGTCGCAACATAGTTTGAATGCCGCGGGCTATTAATGACTGTTGCTGCTTCACCACCTTAGGATCCTCCTCTTCGCCTTCTTCTAAATGATGTGCAGCCTCATTAGTCACTTTCAGGTATTTGCGTCTGGCGCGTTCAATGTTTTTCTGCAGCCCCTCCTGCAGCAATACCTGACAATAAGAAGTAAAGAACTTGTGGCCTTCCAAAAGCTCCAGCGTATTCTTTTCCCAGTCTATCAGATAGGTATGAAAGCTGCGCAGCTCATATTCCTTTTTAATCAGTTTGTTTGTCTTCTTAAATTCCTTTGTTCCGAAATGGTAGGTGTCAGCATCGCACAGGATTTCCTGAAGCAGTCCATGCGGTTCATGGGGCATTCTTGTTGCGTATATGCAGCCGGCAATTGTTTCTATCAACTGAGTGTCTGCTCCCTGCTCGTGCATAAACTGGCGCATCAGTTCCACGCTTTTATCTTCATGTTCGGGAACGTCTGTAAAAAGGTGTCCTGTATCGTGAAACCATGCTGCTACATATATGGTCAGCATATCTGTCTCATTAAGCTGATAATGCGCTGCAATTTCCTGCGCATGTTCTACGACCTTCTTGGTATGATCCAGAGTATGATAAACGAGATTAGTGTGAGGGTATTCCTCAAACAATCCTGCTACATAATGTGCTACTCTTTTATAAATACTGTCATTCATACACAGTAACTTTTAAAAATAAAAACTAAGCTTCGTACCAACTGAAAAGTTGAAGAGCGTTTCTTCTTCTGAACTGGCGACGGTTGCTGCAATGCTTACGAGATCGAAAGGCAGGTAATAAATACCACCTCCAAATGCGTTATGCCATTTATGAGAATTTTCGCCTTTTTGCCAAACACGGCCTATGTCATCAAAGCCGAGCACACCAAAAGAGCCAGGCAATACCGAAGATTTAACTGTAAAAAGCTTGTACCTCAGCTCTACACTGCCATAGGCGAGAGAAGAGCCGGTAAACCGGTTTTTCCTAAAGCCACGTAAGTAATTATTGGCACCCAGGTTCAGCCCTTGGAAGAACTCATATTTATCGTTGAAGATATGGCCTCCGCCAACCCTGATAATCGCAAGCAGCCTTTCATAGTTAGCAAGACTTGCATAGATGGTCATGTCACTGCGCAGACGAAGCAGAGGAAGGCTGTTATTATTGAGACCGGCATAATATTGCAAATCAGTGTTCCAATCGACACCGCGTGTTGGATAAAATTCACTGTTCTGATTGTTCACATTAATGTTCAGAAGACCACCTACATAAGTCTTCACACCGTAAACACTTGATGAATCGTAACCAAAGTCTTGCGGATGAGCAAGAATACGGTTGGTGTTATCTTGTGATCGCATCCAGTAGTGGTAGAAGGATGGGCCAATAGCTATCCCAACCTTGTTGTAGAAAAGCCGCTGACGAATAAGGAAATTATTTTCCAGGTATTTGTAGCGCGCCCTATAGTAATACATGTTGGTATTAGGCAGGCGTACCGTCTCATTGCCTAAACCAAAAAAGTTATTGAGCGTGGGATTATAGAAATCACTCCGTATAAGCAGGTCATAATTACGGAAAAGATGGTTGAATTCTCCTCTGTATGTTACATTAAAGGCGTTATCAAAGGCGGAAAACAGTGTGGTTAGCTTATTATCGGATTCGTAGGGCTCATTGCGGAAACCGTGAGTACGGATCCAGAAACCAAGACCTAAAAGGAGTCCATCTTCTACATTGAAACCGATATTAATACGCGGAAAGCGTTTAACATCATATTCAAAAGCATTAACGTCATACTCATTCACTGCGGGGTCCGCAGACATTCTGTTTTTAGTGCGATGACCAGGAGATAGGTAATTAGGCTCGGTGTTCAGGTCATACACGAGCGTTTTGATGTTGCCATCTACATCGAATGTATCAATACCTCTGCCACCTATCAGTCTGAAACGTATACCCTGCTTTCCTTCAATATGAAAACGGTCGTTGCCATTCAATCCATAGAGCCTTATCTCTTTGGTTATTTTGGGATCAAACAGTCTGTTGTAGACCAGCATGCTCGTATCTCCATATTTTTCTCTTTTATAAACTTTCACCAGCGTACCGGTGTCCGTACCTATCACATTGAAGACTTCCTGCTTATTACTGCCCGGCACGTTGACCGCTCTTGCCAGAAAACGGTAATACTTCATTGCTGCATCATAAAGTTGTCCCCTACGGCTCTTCAGCTTCATTTGCAGGGTGTCTCCTATAAGCGGATATACCTCTTTTGGAATATGTTTTACCGCAGCGTCTATTACTGAGTCTGTCATCTCTTTTTGCAGTTCAGTTGCAGCATTTTCCCATTCTTGCTTGCCTAAACCATTCAGGAAGAAACGATCGAAATTCCTTGCTGAATAACCGAGATCATTCACTTTCTCTATTTTTTTGCGGAAACCGCGGAGCATTGGCAGTCTTTTTCTTGTTGCCCAGTCCATTACTACTCCATCAGAATAGAAGAACGCCTGGTCGCGGTCTTTGGCTATCGGTTCGTACAGTTTTCCCTGGCCTGTATCTGTTACAGCCCATTTCCACTGTCCGTAGTGCCGATCAAAATCGCCAATAAATATGTCGAGTAAACGGGCTTTTAACACCGAGCGTTGATTAGCAACGTGGTCGTTTTCCTCGATAATGTTATTCATAACCTTTTGAGTGCTCTTTGTATCTATATAGCTCGGCACAGGGTCTTTTCTTTCCAGGTAAGCTATATGGTTAGCAAACTGCTTCCGGTAGATACCATAGGAAGGATCGTCCGGTACGAAGAAGACTTCAGGCGTTGCCTGCAACACCCCTGCCGCATCTGCAAGTGTAGGAACTGCCAGTGCTGCATATGGGAAAGAGGCAGAGATCATGTCCTGTACCACATCCTGGGCAGGACCACCACGGAGGTTTTCCGGCAAGACCTTTTCTGCATCTTTGTCCATCGTTCTCAAAGCCCACTCATTTCCGTGTTTGTCCTCCAGAGTCAGGGACTTTGTTTGCTTCCCACCACCATGTCCGGTTATCTTAAAGCCACCTTTCTCTTTATTAATATTAAACTCTTTAAACATGACCGGCTGCGACCATGACTTTCTGTAGTTGTCGCCCAGCAACGTCCTGTGCAACATGCCGTTTTTTCTATACCTCAGGCTCGCAGGAGCTAACACACTGTCCCTGTACGTGATGATCGGCTGCGTAGCCGGGATTGAGTCTGTTGGCGGTGGAGAGGAAAAATTAAGAATGTTCTTTCTAAAGGCAAGTCCGAATGAGTCTGGAGCGACTGTATAAAATGAGAGTCGTACGTTCTTATTCTTAGATATCTCCAGCAGGGCAAATCCAAGTGAATTACTCACAAATTCGGCGTTCCGTCCATGGGAGACTCTGGTGTGCTTGCTGCCCGCACCACTGATAATGGTATTGAAATTGCTATCCGCAAAGTACTGAAGCGTATGCTCGTGACCGTGAAGAAATATAGTATAGTGGTGCTCCTTTACAACAGATTCAACGTCTTTCTTCATTTCCTGATAAACAGGGTGCGGAAGATCCTGTGGGGTACCAAACAGGCCGCGTGCAATAGGATATAAAGACCCAATTACCGGCAACGGAATGTACAGGTTCTTCTTAAAATCTGTAAGTGGAAAAATATGTTGCTTAATAGTATAGTATCCGCCATGAATACCGTTGCTCTTAAACGGATGATGGAAAGCAAACAATACAAGCTTCCGGTCGTTTTCGCTTAATATATCTTCCAATTCATTTAATACTTCATCCTTTGTCTTTTGTGAGCAATCCGACTCAACCCCCGGCTTTTCTGCTTTTTCCAGCCACCATTGGCTGTCCATCATTACCAGCACTACATCGTCACTCAGGTTCACTGCTACAGGCCCCGGGCATCCACCTTCGGGGTAGAACTTGATATTTTTCTTAGCAATTTGGTCGATGTATTGCTGTTGCCGCACTACCGCTTCCCAACCGCCAGGCCGTCCGTTCATCCAGTCGTGATTGCCCGGAATAAAATAGGCCTTTGCCGGAGTATTATTTACGAGGTTAACCTGGCTATCCAAAACGGCCTTATACTGCCAGTAATTAGCAAACTGGTCGTCCGGAAGGCCACCGCTGTAAAGATTGTCTCCGACGAAAACGACAGTGGTTTTCTTGTCAAGCGGTATTAATTGCCTGACCCCGTCTATCACCGGCTGCCGCCCGTCTACCAGTTGCCCCGCATCTCCAATCACTACCACTCTCACTGCAATCGAGTCTTCGTTGGCCAGGGAAGAATCTTCCTGAGCGCGACCTGAAAACGGAAAAATCAAAAGAAAGGTAATTGCTAATAGATACTTCATTGGTTTTTTATAAAAGTTTTATTGTAGGGAAAAATCAAAAGATTCGCCACACCGTTCCCTGCTGCCTCATTTGAAATAATCATTGTTCCATTGGGCGTAAAAGCTATTCCTTCCGGCTGCTTAAACATGCCCTCATCTAAATGATAGACATGACGGGCCTTACCCTCCCTATCCGCAATTACCAGTAACTTATTTACCGATGAAACGATAAAGACATCGCCCGAAAGAGGATGTATGGCAGCAGCAGATGGTTTAAATTTCATTTTATCTTCCCCTGCCATTGCTGCTATCCTCTTCACATCAATGGTAAAGGGAGTATGATCATATTTCTGATCCAAAGGGTTAAAAGTGAAACCCGTCAGACTTGATTTATTATCCACCTCACAGTCTTTGCAGATCATTACCAACTTCTTTAGATCAGCGTCGTAATACAGCGTTTCAAAGTCATTTCCTTTACCTATTGCTGCCAAGGGATACTTCTCAAAAGCGAGTGTATCTGCAGAAATGAACCTGAAGGCTGCAATCTGACCTTTGCTAACAAGCACATAGAAATTGCTGTCGATCAATGCGAGATCTTCATAGTCCGCCGGCGCTGCAAACTTCCATTTCTCTATCTCCTTTGGCCTTTGTAAAAAGATCTTGTACAGATACCCTATCTCATCCACAATGGCGAAAACGGCGGTATCTTTTGGATAAAAAGCAAGTCCGGATATCTCATCCAGTTCGGTGGGCAGTTTAATAACCTCCGGATTATTAAGATCGTATCCTTGAGGGCTTTTCTCCTTTGCAGAGCCACCATCTTTGCAACTTCCAAGCGCAAGACTTGTCATAATGGATAACAGACAAACTAACTTTCTCAAACTTATCTTCGAAGGAACACAGTTCATGACTATCAATAGTTTCCAACCTTTTAACCTCTTTATACAAATCTGTTGCCGTGAATTTTCTCTTTGAGAATGTGCTGTTTATGAAAAAATGAAAACGGATTAATAAGCAATGCATGAGCTTAATGGGGAATTTTAGCAACACGTTAAGTGTTCTCTTTCAATAATCACCCGGTCAGCAGTACGGTAAAACCGCGGCCGTTTATTGCTTTCCTAAGTAAACCGATTTTAACGTTCTTAAAAACATACCTAAGGCTCAAAAAAGCTAACTTTATTGTATTCAAACAGTTATAGAGAGAAAAAGAAAATGAGGAATACTATCCTGGTGCTTTTAGCGTTGTTTGCCGCCGCCAGTGCCTTTGGTCAAAAAATTGAAGATGTAGCGGTTACCATCAGTCCGTCTTTGCAGGAACAGGGTGAAATCGCTTATTCAGGAAAGCCTTTGAGCTGGGATCGCTTCAAAGGAAAACCAGACAATAGCTGTGGCTTTGTGGCCATGACTTATAGCGGCATTAAAATGCGGTACACTTATGCTACAAGAAATGGCGTCACGACAGCGCAGGTTCAACTCTGTCCCTATATGGAAGAGAATCTTTCATAGTACAAAGAGCAAGGGCACGACGACTATACTCTTGCGCATGAACAAAAACACTTCGACATAACAGCTCTTGTAACACAGGAGTTTGCTGCAGAACTCAAAAAAAAGAGTTTTAATGTGTCCAGTTTTTCGTCCGAACTAAAGCAAATGCATGAGGAGTACCTTCATAAGCTTGCTCAAATGCAGGCGCGGTACGATGAAGAAACCGAACACGGCGTGAATGCAGAAAAACAAAAGAAATGGAGCAAGCAGCTCGGGAAAGAACTGGATCGAGCAGGAATAGGTATATAAAACATTACAAAACAGCCTCAACAATCTCAATTTTAGCAAATCATAGCATGCAAATTGCTTAACTTAGGTAAGGGAGAGAGATTTGCGATGAGGCGTTTACATTTTATTATTCTGGTAATATTTGCAACCACTATTTCGTTTTCCAAGGAAGCTAAAAAAACCGATGTACGATCTGTACAAGTGGTCATTGATCAGTCCTTAAGAGAGCATGAAGAGGTAGCCTATTCGCCGACTTCTCTGGAATGGAAAGACTTCTCCGGCGAACCCGACACTGTAAGTCAATGGGGCGCACTAACCTTTAGCGGCATCCGCCTTCGCTACAAATACATTACTAAGAATGACTCTACAAAAGCTATTGTACGGATACTGCCCTATATGAGCAAAGACAAAAGCTGGTATAGACCTTATGCAATGAACGGGTACACACTCGAACATGAGCAGCGGCATTTTGATATTACAGCCATTGTTGCCAATGAACTGGCTGACGAGATCAGAAGAACGAACTTTAATACCGTGGATTTTCCGACGGCCATCACTTTGCTTCATAAAAAGTACATCACGAAGCTATCCAAAATGCAGCGTGAGTACGATACAATGACACAACATGGCGACAACTACGAAGAGCAGCAAAAATGGAACAACAGGCTGAGCAACTTGCTGCAGGAAAGCGATGAACTGCTCGTGACTAACGCCAGGTAATACAAACGCCAATCATTCTGTTCATTACCATTTATCTTTGCTGCCGTTATGCAAAAAATCCTTGTTGCTAATCGCGGCGAAATTGCAGTGCGTGTTATGCGTACGGCCAAAGAAATGGGTATAAAGACTGTCGCCGTTTTTTCTGAAGCGGATAGAAATATGCCTTTTGTAAGATATGCAGACGAAGCGGTTTGCATAGGCCCCGGACCTTCAGGACAGAGCTATCTGCGTGCAGATAAAATACTGCAGGTGGCTAAAGAAACAGGAGCGGATGCTATACACCCCGGCTA
Organism: Flavipsychrobacter sp.; assembly: GCA_035497355.1. Classification (GTDB taxonomy): domain Bacteria; phylum Bacteroidota; class Bacteroidia; order Chitinophagales; family Chitinophagaceae; genus JAFIGV01. Next base: position 5,342 of record DATJDP010000024.1, on the reverse strand, counting down.
CGGCTTCCTCAGTGAAAACGCATCTTTTTCAAAGGCTTGTGCAGATGCCGGGCTTATATTCATCGGTCCTTCCGAGCATAGTATTAATATGATGGGCAGCAAAATAGCTGCGAAACAAGCCGCAAAAAAATTCAATGTACCGATGGTTCCGGGAACGGAAGACCCGATAGAAAGTGTTGAAGAAGCAAAAGAGATCGCTGCAAGGATTGGCTTTCCTATCTTAATTAAAGCCTCCGCCGGCGGCGGTGGAAAGGGAATGCGTGTAGTAGAAAACCCGGAAACGCTTGAAGAACAAATGCGCACTGCTAAAAGTGAAGCAATGAGTGCATTTGGTGATGACGCGGTATTTATTGAAAAATACGTTGGGGCGCCCCGACATATAGAGATTCAGCTTTTGGGCGACCAACATGGCAACTATGTATATCTATTTGAAAGGGAGTGTTCCATTCAGCGCCGACATCAAAAACTTATAGAAGAAGCACCATCGAGCTGCCTGACACCCGATATCCGCAAAGCAATGGGAGAAAGTGCTGTAGCTGTAGCCAAAAGCTGCAATTACTATGGCGCGGGAACGGTAGAGTTCCTGGTAGACGAAAAGCTCGACTTCTACTTCCTGGAGATGAATACAAGGCTACAGGTAGAACATTGTGTTACCGAGCTGATCACAGGCTTAGATCTTGTAAAAGAGCAGATCAACATAGCACGTGGCGAAAAGCTTCCATTTAAACAGGAAGACCTTTCCATAAACGGCCATGCACTGGAACTGCGGGTATGCGCTGAAGACCCGATGAACAACTTCCTTCCCGATACAGGCAAACTGGAAATGTACCAACCGCCAAAGGGCCCGGGGGTGCGTGTGGATGATGGCTTTGAAGAAGGAATGGAGATACCGATCTTTTACGATTCCATGCTTTCAAAGCTTGTAGTTCATGCACCTACACGCGAAGAGGCCATCCGCCGTCTTTGCCGCGCTATTGACGAATATTACATAAAAGGCATTCATACTACGCTGGAGTTCGGCAAATGGGCCGTTCAAACCGTACCTTTCCGCAGTGGCAATTTTGATACTAAATTCATAGAAAAGTACTTCAAGCCTGAATACCTCTTGCAGCACAGCGAGGAAAGCGAAACCCTTGCTTCTGTCCTTTCTGCTTTTATCTGGGAAAAGGAAAAATCGAAAAGAAAGTCGCTCGGTGCAGCGACCACAGGCATAAATAGCGGGTGGAAAATGAGGAGAAAGTAGGCTCGTTCCTCCTTTTCTTTTCGGATCTCTCAAAAGAAACTAAAAATGGTTAGCTGCGATGCCGAATCTGTCGGCATCGCAGCTTTTTTGTGGCTATAATCTGATGAAATACGTTTTTAAGAAAACGGAAAGGCCTTTGGTAAGGTATTTGACTGCGATTAACCGGATCAAAACAGTAGTTATGACACAGAAAGTTATAGGGTTGGCGCTGAGCTTGTGTTTTTTGCTTGCAGGGCTTACTGCGGATGCACAAGGCCGTGGCCATAAATATGGTCACCACAAGCATTACAAGAGTCACCATTATTACCCTCATCACAGGTATTATCATGGTGACTATTACTACGGTCGCCGCGTTTACCACCATCCTCATACAGTGATCGTGGCACCGCCAAGACCGCCAAGACCAGTGATTGTGGCACCTCCTGCCCCACCCCTGCCGCCGCATCCAGGTCACTTACCGCATCCACCCCTTCCTCCACGTCCACCCCTTCCTCCTCATCCATAACAGCAATATTGAAGCGCCTTCGGGCGCTTTTTTCTGTCGCTAATCATTAAGTCCGCGCCCTTCCAATATCTGTGAAACGCTCTTATCAATTCTGGACTCACGTGTTTTGGCCTGTTTCGGCTGAGAGAAGTAAAAAAGATAGGCTCTTTGCCGTCCGGGTGTCAATCCTTCAAAAGCTGCTTTCAACGCTTCATCTTCATTTAGTCGCTTTTGGAATTCCTCCGGCACGGGGAATTCTTCTGTCTTCTTCATGTCTACTTTCAGCCCGGCCTTTTCCACCGCTATTGCTTCATAGATATAGTTTTTCAGTGTAGGCTCCAGCTTTACTATCTGCTTCAGGTCTGTAAAACGGATCTGTCGTGCCGACTGCACGTTTTCAGTTTGCTGGATAAGAATGTTATTTGTGTCCGCCAACAGTGCCCCTTTAAAAAACAAGAATGCACAATATTCCTTAAACCCGTGGATCAATACAATATTGCGATTGTCTAACGTGTAACATGGACAACCCCACTTTAGTTCTTCAATGAGCCCACAGTCAAGCACAATCTTTCTCAACTGCTGATACTCCTTTTGCCAGGCATTATCCTCATCAAAAAACCAATCAACTTTGGGATTCATGTCGTTTGTCGCTTTTAATAAATTTAAAATACGCTATTGTGGTGACCTCGTATATTATACTCTTACCAGACCGCGGAATCCTCTCGCTGCGTAATAGGACTCGGCGCCATTGTGATAAGTGAAAACATGGTTGTATCGCCGATCACAAAAAAGCGCTCCACCAAGTTCTCTCACCGCTTCGGGCGTTTTTATCCAGCTTGATGTCTTTGTATCAAATGCACCAAGTTGCTGCAACTGGCGGTATTGATCTTCCGTCAAAAGCTCAACGCCCATAGCGGTCGCCATATCGCAGGCGCTGTCCTTGGGTTTGTTCTCCTTTCTCGCGTCCAGCGCGTCCCGGTCATAACAAAGGCTTCTCCTGTCTTTCGGGCTTTCCGGTGAACAATCGCAAAAAAGATATTTGCCGGTTTTTTTATCGAGATCAATCACGTCTGGCTCGCCACCTGTTCTTTCCATTTCATAGAGCGACCACAGTTTATCTGCACTCGCTTCCAGACGTGTCTCCACATTGGTCCACCCGAGACCTTTATGACGACTGCCATTCTTCTTAAATCTAACTTTCAGAACCTCCAGTAGCTCCTCACGTTGTGCTACTGATAATATTTTGCTTGTTTCCCCCATTTGTATAAATAACTTTTGCTATGTGGTCGCCAATAGAAACACTTCTCCGGTTGCAGGAACAAGGTCGTCTGGCCTACCCGCGAAATACATGCTTTCCATATCCTTTGTTGAAACGGCGTGCACATCCTTAAAGCCTGCTTCCCTTCCTAGCTGAAGTATCTCTTCCGGCGTAAAAAAACTAACAAACGGCGTTCCCGCAGCACTTGCTCCTTTTATTGACATCTCCATCAAAGGGCGGTCTTCCTCCTCAAGCAGCTCGATAGGCAAGTAAAAGGTCATTGCTATCTTAGAGTCCGGTGCAAGATCTGCAAGCTGCCGAACCGTTGCCATGATTGCTTCTTTTGTAAGATATAAACTAACGCCGGTGCAGGCGACGACCGCTGGCTTCGTAACGTCAAATCCTGATCTGAGTAGCTCATCCCACCAGGAAGATGTTTCAAAATCGACAGCCACAAAATGCAGAGATGAAGGGGTGTCGTAGCCAAGTTCCTTCAATCGCATTTCTTTCCATGCTAGTGTTTCCGGCTGATCTATCTCAAAGATCTGAAGCTTCGAGGCAATGTCCGGTCTCCGCTCTGCCAAGGTATCTAGCCCTGCGCCGAGAATAACATATTGAGCTATTCCTTCTTTGCTTTGCTCAATGATCAGGTCTTCGACAAACCGCGCACGGGCAACGATGGAAGCACGAAGCCGTTTAGTAAACTTCATATCCGGACGCTCCTGCCAGCCCAGCTCAGGAGCTACCAATTTCAATCCAAGTTCGTCTTCAAGTATAGGCGGCTTTGCATCTATCTGCACATGCAATGCCCTCCATAAAGCCGTTCTCACCGCGGTATTATCCGGTTGTGCTGCGTTCTGCTCCATCTTCGATATCCGTTTATTTATCAAAGCTACCGGATACTGTCTTTCTATCCGCTGGTCTGAAATACCAGGAGATAACTGTAAGTACGATCAACAATACCGGGCCGAAGAATTCTGTTGCGCTGTCTCCCATTGCAAGGTGCGAAATTACAGCACCGGACATGGCAAAGAAAAAGCCTGCATAAGCCCACTCCTTCAGCAAAGGAAACCGCGGAATAAGAACGGCTATGACACCAAGAAACTTCCATATAGCAAGCAGCGTCATCAAATAAAGCGGATAACCAAGATCATTAAACATGGTTACTTCTTCCTTTACCCGCAATAACTGCACGATGCCGGTGGACACCATCCCTAATGAAAGCCAGATGGTAGCGATCCAATAGATGATCTTATTCCTTTTTGTCATATTGTTTGGTTGGAGATTGAACGCAGATTTTCATTATTTCACTTCCTTTATTTCCTTCCCAACTACTTCTTCCAGACGGTTATGCGCCATATTAATACCGTACGTGAATGGTAATTGCAACACTTGATCCCGTTGTGCGACAGTCTCATAGATCACCCGCATATTCAGTCTGCTCGTACCGTCCGTCAGCGGTTCAAATTCATAAAACTCAAGCTGCACACCGAATGGTGTGCCTTCCATTTCAAACGTTCTTGTGATCTTCTGATTCGGGATAAACTCATGAATCACTCCACTCGCCTGAAAGGCTACTTCACCTTTTGGATTACTGGTTTCGAACTGATAGCCGCCGTGCTTTTTGCTTTCGAGCTTCAGCACCTTCGTTCCCATCCACTGCGCCACAAGCTCGGGTTCTTCATACGCTTTAAAAAGCAGCTCTACGGGAAGGTCAAAATCCCTTGTTATTATTACTTCCTGTTTGCCATCTTCGGCGTGTACTTTTGTTTTTGGTTCCATGTTATTTGGTTTTATGCTTTTTCATTAGGTCTTCCAGTTTGTTGAACCTCTCGTCCCACAGCCTTCTAAAGGGCTCAATAAAGTCCGCGATCTCTTTTATTTTGTCCGGATTCAAGCTATAGTAGATCTCTCTTCCGTTTTGTTCCTGCTGCAGCAATTCACACTCAGTAAGTATTTGCAAATGTTTTGAAACTGTAGGCCTTGCAGTATTGAAGTTGGCCGCTATAGCACCGGCTGTCATAGCCTGGGAGGCGACCAACAGCAGTATTGCCCTTCTTGTGGGGTCAGCAATGGCTTGAAAAACGTCTCTTCTCAGGTTCATCGTGTAGCTATTTGACTACAAATATAAATGAAGCCATTTAACTACGCAAGTTTTCTTTCGATGGCAATCTGAAGCCGAAAAAAGATTGCCGTTTTTCATTTTTGGCAAACCTTTTGCTTTTAACACAACATCAACATTAAAAAATCAGAGTTTATGAAAATGAAGTTGCTTTTGTCGGCACTAATGGTAGTGCTCTTGTCCCTATGCTACAGTAATGAAGCTTCAGCGCAGTATGGAAGGTATCACCATCGCG
>DATJDP010000023.1:0-11335 GCA_035497355.1 Flavipsychrobacter sp. | reverse complement strand
AAGAGCGTTAGAAAGATTAAGTTGAACTGTTTGTTGAGCAGAGCTTTGAGTGCTTTGAGCGTTAGCTGCTGAAGTGAAACCTATAAGTGCTGCTGCGATAATGATGATCTTTTTCATTTTTGTTGTTTTGTGTTTGTTTGTTTTGTTAGTCTCCGGTCTTTCTACTTTTGTCTTTCGACTTTCGACTGTTTGTTTGTTTGATGATGCAAAGATGGCTCGGCGCAGAAGTGTGTGCAACAAAACAGAACCTGTTAACCCCGGCTTTGCATCCGGTTAACGAGCTGTTAGGAAAAACAAACTCGCGCACTCACGCTACCTATAGGGAATAAATAGCGTATATTAGTACTTCACTACGTGTTCATGCTTCAGAACATTACCCATAAGAAACCATCATCGTTACTGGTAACCTGGCTGTTTATTATTGCAAGCCTTTTTGCAACTTCTATCCTTTTATATTTATATCTGCTCAACTTCTACAGAAGCGCAGGATCGCTTCTTGCAAGCGAAAACAGCATTCTTACAAGAATTGTTTTCTGGTCCTTAATGGGTGCCCTTTCGCACCTTCTTATCGTCGGCTTACAAAGGATAAAGAAAAAGCAGGAGATCTTTTACCTGCAAGATGTATTGCTGCAAGCACTCCAGATATTGGTGGCTCCTCTGATTGCTATCCTTTTGTTTTCTATTCTGTATTCAAATGTTCAAAATGTACCTTTTGATAACGGTTATATTGTTTTGTCTTTTGTTTGTGGATTATTGACCATACAAATGTTTCTTTCATTAAAACAAAGGCAAGAGGGCCAAAATGAACTCCCCGACTTTACCCTTCCATCAGCTGAACATATAGCCGCCGGAAGTCCCAAAACAGAAGAAGCGAAGCCAGAATGGCAAGAAGAGAACTACGGCTTTACGGCAACCAGCGATCTCTTTATTACATTGGAACTAAACACCCTCGGTCTTTTTGAAGATGTAAAAAGAGAGCTGCGGCAAAAGGGATTTGCCGCAACAAGCGTAAGCCTGCAAAAGGAAGGAGAGGAAGATATTATGAACGCCAAAAAGACAACCGATGAATTGTTCCCTGTCTATTATTTAGAAAATCTGGACCAGGGCACCTATACGATAAGAGCAATGCTGTCAGTAAGAATGAAAGACAATAGCATCGTCAATCTCTTTGGTGAAAAGAAGGTGTTTCTAAGCGGCGATGACATAGACATAAAACTGCCACTTCAGAAACTGAAAATTTAGTTTTTCACCATCTTTATTATATCAATTAATCTGTCTCCTTCACGCACTCTCACTATATAATAGCCTCTCTCCAAAAAAGACACATTGAAATTTAGCTGTCTGCCACCGGGATTAAAGCTAAAAGATCTGCGTAGCTGTCCGTTGAAATCCAGAATATCCACAAACGTTCTCTCTGCCGGCAAGTAGCTCAGCACCACGGATGCATTATTAACAGCAGGGTTAGGAAAGAGGTTTAAAACACCAAACTGTGTGTTGTTCGCTGTGTAGTATCCATTGTCACTGAAGTCCCGGTAGAAGGCCTGCGCTTCGCTCTGCGTAGGAATGATAAACAATATCGCTAAAGCAAGTAATATCTTTTTCATAGTATTTCTTTTTATCCACTATTAGTCTAATAAACCTATACCACTGCATTAATAAGGATCTATAAAAAGGTTAAACCCCTCTTTTTTAATAAAAAACTCTTAACTTGACAAGAACTAATACTGTCAGCATGAAGAGAATCGCTGCATTTTTGATCATGCTCATTGCGTCTGCAATTGTATCAAAAGCTGATAGGTAGCTTAGAGCATGGAGAAAAAAATAACCGGACTATTCCGGTTATTTTTTTGTTTATCAATAATCCTTCCATTTTGTCCCCTGATTTTCCCTGCTCATCTTCCTTGATTATTTCGGTTTCCCGATTGCTAATACATTTGTTTACCTAAGGCATAGGAGTAGACCATAGGTAAACGGCAACGCGGCAAGCTTTTCAGCTTGCCGCGTCATTTTTATGGTTTTTTGTTAGTCGCTGGCTCTTCCACCACGCACAATTGCGACCAGTAATAAGATAAAAACAGCAGCACCTACGACCCATACCCAGGGATTGTTATACCAACTGTCGCCCTTGTTCATATTTACATTCACATCTATGCCCTTGTCTTGCGCAAAGGCTACTACATTCATTAGTAAAACAGCAATCACCATCCATATTCTGTTTATTGCTTTTGTTAGTTCCTTTTTCATAGTATTCAACTTTTAATGAACAATTTCTTCAATACCTGAGCTGTTCAAAAAACGGTGCCATCATGTATTATTTATAACCACTGTCTCGGGAAACAAAAGAAGATCAAGTGTTTACAAACAATAACCACAAAGCCTTAATTTGCACCCTTTGTAAGAAACAGAGAGATGAAAATAGTTCCCGGAGAAATAAAAACTGCATTACTGCACTCGTACCTGCTGGGTTCGGTAGCACCCCGTCCTATTTGTTTTGCCAGTACTATTGATGAGGCTGGGAATCCGAATTTATCGCCCTTTAGCTTTTTCAATGCCTTTGGCAGCAAGCCTCCTATACTTATTTTTTCTCCTGCACGCCGTGTGCGGAACAATACTATTAAGCACACGCTGGAAAACGTGTTTGCTACCAAAGAGGTTGTGATCAATGTAGTGAACTACAACATGGTGCAGCAAGTGAATTTGGCAAGCTGCGAATACCCAAAAGAAGTAAATGAATTTGCAAAGGCTGGATTTACACCTATTCCTTCTGATTTGGTAAAGCCATTTCGGGTAAAGGAATCGCCGGTGCAACTGGAATGTAAAGTACTGCAGGTAATAGAGACAGGGCAGGAAGGTGGTGCTGCAAATCTTATCATTTGTGAGGTGGTTTGTATGCACATTGATGATAACATCCTTACGGAAGAAGGCAAGATAGATCCGCATAAAATAGACCTTGTTGCACGTATGGGTGGGGATTATTACTGCAGGGCATCAGGAAATGCAGTATTTGAAGTGCCGAAGCCCAATTCACAACTCGGCATTGGCATAGATGCCCTGCCGGAAAGTGTGCGTAACAGCAATGTGCTTACGGGAAATAACCTGGGTGTATTAGGAAACAGTACTTCCATTCCTGTAGTCAGCGAAGTTTTGCATGATGATCGGCTTACGCAGATTATTAAAGAATATATCGGAGATGAGCTGGCAAAAACGGCCTCCCTGCAACTGTATGCAAAAGAATTGCTTGAAAAAGGCGAAGTAGACAAAGCCTGGCAGGTATTGCTGGTAGGTTCCTAAACAGCAGGCAAGCAACTGCGCTCTTCCTTCTTTCCCTCACCAGGCGAACGAGAGGACGCCCCTACGTTTCAACTGCAAAAAGAGCCGCTAACACTCAAAAGCACAAACAAAAGCTGGGTCGAAACGAACAAACATTCGCCGACGACAAGCAAACATTCGTTAGTGGTAAACAAACATTCGTATGAGACGAACGAATGTTAGTTTGTCAAGAGGAAACATTCGTTTAAGACAAACGATAATCAGCGTGCAACAAACTAACATTCAAGCGAAGCAAAGATCATCTTGTGTATCGTAAGGGAACATTGGTCAATGACTTACCATCATTCGTATGCAGCGAGCAAACATTTGTTTAAGAAAAACGAACATTCATGCGTGACAAACGAACCTTCGTATGTCATAAGGGAATATTCGTTGCTAACAAACTAACATTCATCTGTCGCAAGAGATCATTCGTTTGAAACGGACTAACATTCATCTGCCGTAAAGGAATGTTCGTTGATAACAGATAAGCATTTGTCTGAAACAAACGAACATTCGTTTGAATATTACTCCTTCCATCATTCTGATCACAGGTAATTCTTACATTTCCCACTCCTGCCGCCATCGCTTACAAAAGTAATATCCAATACCACACTTATAATACATACATGAAAAGAACTTTTTTGTTCTGCAAGCTTGCCTCACAACTCTATACATCTTACCAATAACACAGGTCAAACGCCTTCCGTTTCTCATCGTCTAGTCTACCATATTATGCTCTAAGAACCTGCTCCATTGCATATTAATAAAAAAGCACTTTATCTGGCTGGATCGCTGGCAGTGAACGTTTATGCTCTATTTGGAGAAAGGTAACCCTTCTAAACCTCAGGCATCAACTATAGCCCTACAATTGTGTTTATAACCTGTGCATTTCCCTGACGTAGCTCAGGCATAATGTTTTTCGTAATAATAATGTTGATTAACTTTAAATAAACTACTTATTATATGTCTACAATATGGAGAACATTTAGCGGGGAGCCGTTGAAGGCCCCCGTAAAAAAAGCTGTGGAAGAGGCTATTATTAAAGAAACAGCAAAAGGTTATAACCTCAAAGTCTGCATCGGTACTGACAGCCAGGTACACGGAGCGGAAACTGAGTTTGCAACAGTTATCGTATTCCTCCGCGAAAAGCATGGCGGCTTTATGTTTATCTGTAATGATAAAACACGTCAGAAGTTTTCAATCAAAGAAAGGATGCTGGTCGAAGTTGCAAAGAGCATTGACATCGCTTACGAGCTTTGCGACCTGTTCAATAAGTTTGATGTTGATATGGAAGTGCACGCAGACATCAACACCAATCCTCAGTTTAAAAGCAATGAAGCTTTGCGCGAAGCGATGGGTTATATCCTGGGAATGGGATTCGCGTTTAAAGCAAAGCCAGAAGCGTTTGCCAGCTCAAGCTGCGCCAACAAAATGGTGAACTGACTGTCTCATTTCCGATCTCTTTAAAGGCTGATATATTATCAGCTTAGCAACTCTTTTCTCCTTTTCCGCCGCTACATTTTACTTCATCATCTCCTTTTTTACAGACGAAAAGCAGCCTTCTACCATATCTTTCCCACAGCTTTTACTGTCTTATACAGTACATTTCGTTAAATTTACTTCGCCAGTTGAAGCATTTTGATATGAGGAAACGTTACTCAATTTTTATTGCGCTTGTCTTTATTCTTCCATTTTTCGCAAGTGCGCAAAATGCACCGCTGGAGTTTATTGAGAACCAGGGGCAATGGGCTGGTGACTTTTTATATAAATCAAGCTCAAGTCAAAGCGATGTATATCTGGAGAAAGACGGGTTCAGATATGTGGTTGGCCAGGCTGAAAACAATGGTTTAGCAGATGCTTACCATCATGGACTATTAAAAACGCCGCCGGTCCTGAAATACCATGTCTATAAAATGGTATTTGAAAATGCAAAAACACCTTCCGTAGAAGGGAGCAAAAGGCAAACAAACTATTACAACTACTTTTTAGGAAACGACTCCACACGGTGGAAGACAGGCATCCATCCTTATCTGGCGCTTGACTATAAACACTTATACGACGGTATAGATGTCCACGTGGCATCCGACAAAGGAAACCTGAAATATGACTTCATCGTTCAGCCGCAGGCCGACGTACAACAAATAAGACTTCGCTATGATGGTGCCGAAAAGCTTTCAATAAAGGATAAGAATCTTATTATACAAACCAGTGTAGGAGATGTAACGGAATTGCAACCCTACGCTTATCAGTATATTCATGGTGAGCGCAAAGAGGTAGAATGTCGCTACAGATTAAAGGGTAATGTGATAACCTACCATTTCCCGGAGGGCTATGATGATCAGTCTATTCTTGTAATTGATCCTACCGTAGTGTTCAGCACATTTAGCGGTTCTACGGCGGACAACTGGGGTTTCACAGCAACGTACGATAACCAGGGGAATTTTTATGGAGGGGGGCTTGTAAATGGCGTTGGTTATCCCGTCTCTACAGGAGCATTCCAGACAACCTACGCTGGAGGACAGCAATCAGGAACGTTTTCAGATAGCACGCACGGAAGTGATTATGCCTGTGATATAGGAATTATCAAGTTCAACCCAACCGGAACCGCTAGAATATATGCAACATACATCGGTGGTAATGACAACGAACAGCCGCACAGCTTAATTGTAGATGCAAATAACAATCTGATCATAGCGGGAAGAACCTATTCCGCTAACTACCCTGTAACGCCCGGCTGCTACGATAATACGTATAACGGGGGTGGCGATATCGTACTCACCAAATTGAACGCTGCAGGTACCGGGCTAATTGCTTCAACTTATTTAGGCGGTAGTAAAGAAGACGCAATTAATTTTAACTCATTAGAAACTGCATTTGGGGGCTTAAAGCACAATTACGGCGACGATGCAAGAAGTGAAGTGTTGATCGACAATGCCGGCAATATCTATGTTACTGCCTGTACCAAATCTACAGACTTTCCTACTACAAGCACTGCCACACAAAACACTTTCCAGGGTGTACAAGACGCAATAGTAGTAAAGCTTAATAGCTTACTTTCTTCGTTAATCTTCAGCACCTACCTGGGCGGTTCTAACAACGATGCGGGCTACGTACTGGCCTTAGACAATACACAGGCTAACTTATATGTCGGGGGAGGTACTGCCAGTCCCAATTTTCCTGCTACTGCGGGCACTCTATGGCCTTCGTACCAGGGCGGGAGCGCAGATGGCTTTATTGCAAAATTCCAAAACAGCACCCCTTATACGCTTCAAAAACTTACGTTTGTAGGACAACCGGATTACGACCAGATATATGGAATAGAGGTTGATGAATCCAATGATGTGTACGTCATGGGACAGACACTTGGCGGCACGTTTCCGGTAAGCGCAGGTGTATATTCAAATCCGGGGTCGAGCCAGTTTGTTCTTAAAACCGACGCGAACCTCAGTACTAACCTTCTCTCTACCGTTTTTGGCTCTGGCAACTCTTCTCAAACTAATATATCGCCGGTTGCCTTCCTGGTGGATACTTGTCATAATATTTATATCAGCGGCTGGGGAGGCGGTCTCGGTTTTGGTCAGCCAACGGTAGGTACTACCAACGGGATGCCGGTAACAGCCAATGCTGTTCGCAGCTCCACCGACGGAAGCGATTTTTACTTTATCGTATTAGCTCCTAATGCTACGTCACTGGTGTACGCCACCTTCTATGGCGCGCAGGGCGGTGTAGGAGAGCACGTAGATGGCGGCACTAGCCGCTTTGATAAAAACGGGGTTATTTATCAGGGCATCTGTGCTGGCTGTGGTGGTTCATCGGCCTTCCCCACTACGCCAGGCGTTTACAGTCCTACCAACGGCAGTACCAACTGCAACTTCGGCGCTTTGAAAATTGCTTTCCAGCTTACTAACCTCACCGCTCATGCATCTACAAACTCAGATACGGATGGCTGTGCACCTCTCGTCATTACATTCCAAAACAATTCAATAAACGCAACCACGTACCTCTGGGACTTTGGAGATGGCAGTCTTACAGACACAACCTTTGCGCCTACCCACAGCTATAATGCGCCCGGAGAGTACCATGTGAAACTTATCGCTTTCAATCCGGCAGCTTGCAATAAGACAGTGGACACAACTTACATGACAATCGTTGTTGATTCCTTCTCAATCAAAAGCGATTTCGACTATACGATACTCAATCAATGCGATTCCTTTATCGTTTCTTTCGATAACACCTCTATCTACAGCAGTAAGCCCGGTGCTGTAGCAGCTACCGTTTTTACATGGAATTTTGGCGATGGAACCAGTTTTACCGGCGCAAACCCACCGATCCATCATTATCCCGATACAGGAACTTATACAGTAACGCTAACAATGGTCGACACTACTTCATGCAACGCGAGGGATTCAATAACTAAAATCATAACCCTCAGCAATGAATTTGTAAAGGCCGATTTTCTTTCTGATTCAGTCTGCGTAGGTAACGCAATTCTATTTTCGAATGCGTCCACCAATGCGCAATCTTTATTATGGCTTTTCGGCAATGGCGATACGGCAACAGTACTTGCACCCCAGTATACCTACGATACTGCAGGTACCTATACTGTAACATTAATTGCAATCAATCCTTCGTCCTGCAACGGCGCAGATACCGTCACAAAAACAGCGGTGGTATGGCCAAAGCCGACAGCGGATTTCAGTTCCTCGCCTACTGTTCCGGTTCCAAATGAGGCTATACAGTTTACCAATCATTCATCCAACGCCACAGCTTATTTTTGGGGGTTTGGTGATGGTACTACGAGCTCTCTGGAAAATCCTTCTCATCTTTATAAGCGTACAGACAGATATAAGGTTTGCCTCGAAGCAAAGAATCAGTTTGGCTGCATAGATCAGATCTGCAAGTACATAGATGCAGAAATACATCCGGCGATAGATGTACCAACGGGCTTTAGTCCCAACGGAGACGGCTCGAACGATGTGCTCTACATAAGAGGTGCTGCGGTAGAGACGCTAAGCTTCCAGGTATATAACCGATGGGGAGAGAAAGTTTTTGAAACGGACAACATGGACTACGGATGGGATGGTAATTTTAAAGGAAAGCCGCAGGATATGGAAGCTTATGCCTGGGTACTCGACGCAACTTTTGTAGATGGTACTACCGTACATAGAACAGGAAACGTAACTTTAATAAGATAAAGTCAAAATGAATAAACTTTTCAAATCTCTATTACTCTTCGGCGCGGCCCTTGCCACTGTTAAATCGCAGGGTCAGGGAATGCATTTTTCTCAGTATTACAATGCGCCTCTTTTGCTGAATCCTGCAAATACGGCCCTAATGCCGGACAATGACTACCGGATAGGTTTCAACTACAGAAATCAATGGTCTTCTGTGCCGGTTCCATACCGTACTTTTTCAGCTTACGGAGACCTGCAATTGATGAGAAACAGGAATCAAACAAACTGGATGGGAGTTGGTCTTGCATTCTGGAACGACAAAGCGGGAAATGGTGATCTTTCGCTCTCCCGTTCTGAAGCATTTCTGGCATACCACGTTCAGATGGGAGAGCAAAGTATGATCTCAGTTGGTGCATCGGGTGCCTATGTAGCCAGAAGTATAGATTTTAATAAGCTCAGTTTTGATAAACAGTGGGACGGGTTTGAATTCGACAAAACGAAAGCAAATGGCGAAAGTGGCTATACTTCTCAAACCAGCTTTTTCGACCTTTCTGCAGGTGTAAACCTCGCCTACTTCCCAAATGAAAATGTGTACCTAAAGGTTGGCCTAGGCGTGGCTCATGTCACGCAGCCAAAGGAATCCTTTTACGGACAGGAAACAAAAATGGGAATTAGGCCTACCGCAAATGTTGATCTGCTTGTGAAGCTTGGGCCAAATGTGATCCTCAACCCTTCCGTTTATTACACTACTCAGAAGGCCGCAAGCGAATTGCTGTATGGTACATTATTTAAAGTGAACGTTAGCGGCTCTGACAATTCCCAAACCTCTCTTATCCTCGGAGCCTTCAATAGGTGGAATGAAGCAGTAATTGGCGTTATTGGCCTGGAATACAATCACTTCCGTTTAATGTCGAGCTACGATTTCACTATCTCCAGCCTTGGTTCAGAAATTAAGGGTAAAGGCGCTTTTGAAATCGGTATTGTCTACGAAGGCGTTTATGGCTCATTCTCAAGGCAAAGACAAAGCTATAACTGCCCTCGCTTTTAACAAATATTTTTCTCTGGAATGAATTTTTAGGGTATTACATTAGCATTGATCATTTGACCAAACACATCTTCTTTTTATTATGGAAAAAGAAAAGTTTAAAGTACTGCTTGTCGAAGACGACACGAACTTCGGACAAGTATTGAAGAACTATCTGGAGCTAAACGATTTTGTAGTAGAACTCGCGCGCGACGGCATTCTCGGCCTCGCGGCCTTCCGCCGGGAGAAGTTTGACATCTGCCTGCTGGATGTGATGATGCCAAACATGGATGGATTTACGCTGGCAGAAGAAATAAGAAATGTTGATCCTGAGGTTCCCCTTTTCTTCCTTACCGCCAAAAGCACCAAAGAAGACATCCTTACCGGCTACAAACTAGGGGCTGACGATTATATCAACAAGCCTTTCGACAGTGAAATACTGCTGCAGAAGATAAAAGCGATACTAAAGCGCAATCAGGAGCTGCAGGAAAAGCAGCACGCCCAGTTTGAGTTTAACATCGGCCAATATCACTTCAACAGTAAATTGCGGACGCTTGAAATAAACGGCAGTTCACAGACACTTTCGCCGAAAGAAAACGAGTTGCTGACTATGCTCTGCGAGTATAAGAATGATCTGCTTCCGCGGGAAACTGCACTGAAGCGCATCTGGGGCAGCGACACTTATTTCAACGGCCGAAGCATGGATGTTTACATTGCCAAACTGCGCAAATATCTGAAAGAAGATAGTGGCGTTGAGATCGTTAATATCCACGGCAACGGCTTCAGGCTGGTAGCGCCGGAGGAATAAAAACTCTTTGCCTATTTTTGAAGTCGCCTCAGGGCGGCTTTTTTTTTATATGCGTTGACCCAAAATTCACCTTCTATCTTATTTTTTACTGTATCGTTCAATATTTCTTTCAATGCAGTTTGCATATCGTACAGCTACTTACCAAATTTACTTAAAAAAGAAACGTCGCACTTAGTTCATTGTATTTATGGTTCGGCTTTTTTCGCATTCAAACCTCGCCCCTGTACATGACATCCCCCCTGTTATCAATAAACCAATTTCACTACTTTTGACACCTCATGAAGCATTTACCCAATTTGCTCACGCTGGCAAATCTATTTTGTGGCTGCATCGCTATCAGTTTTATCCTGAGCGCACAAAACTTTACTACCAGCTACAATATCTTCGATTACGTAGAGGTGCCAACTGTTGAGCAGCCTTATTGGGGTAGCATTTTTATTCTCCTTGCTGCGGTTTTCGATATGCTGGACGGTTGGGCAGCACGAGGATTGCGCGTTTTTTCTCCAATTGGTAAAGATCTTGATAGCCTCGCAGATCTCGTTTCTTTTGGTGTAGCGCCCTCCATGATACTGTTCAAGCTGCTGTGGATTGCCTACATGCTAAAGCCACAGGCTATGGATGTAAGTATGCTGGCTATGAGCCCGGCCTTTTTAATCGCATGCTTTGGCGCACTTCGCCTTGCCAGATTTAATATTTCTGCCCCGGAGCAATCCAGATTTTTCAAAGGCCTTCCCATACCGGCAGTAGGCATTTTCGTAGCCGCTTTCCCTCTTATCTTATGGCAAAATCCGTTTAATCTTGGCCACCTGCTTCTTAATGAATGGCTGCTTTATGCCATCATTGCAGTGTTATGCTGGCTGATGATCTCCCAGATTCCGTTTTTCAAGTTTATGCCATCTTCCTTTAAGATAGGAGCCATCTGGCCCCAACTCGTTATAATAATTATAACTATCGCAAGCATCCCGTTTCTGAAATCGGCTGCCATTTCGGTCGCATTTATTCTCTACGTGATTTTAT
>DATJDP010000022.1:0-7983 GCA_035497355.1 Flavipsychrobacter sp. | reverse complement strand
CATTGCCGGAATGAAAGCCGTTGTGGAAATGCAGTTTGCAGATTTCGTGATTTGCGGGTTCAACCAGATCTTAACTAAATTATTTATGATCTGGTTGTCTGGCAATGCGATTGTGATGTGGTAGGCAGCAATTCTTTGATCAATGAAGCGGAGTTGCTATGCATCTATCAGAGCGCATTTGAGCAGCTAAAGGTGCCAGTTAAAATTAAAATAAACAACAGAAAAATACTTTCTGCAATTATTGAATTTAGTCAGGCTTCTGATAAGGCCGCAGAGGTAATTACAGCTATAGATAAATTAGACAAAATAGGACGAGACGGAGTTGAAAATGAGTTTAGAAAACTCGGCCTAAATAATGCCCAAATTGATAGATTGAGGTATCTCGTCTTTTTCCATCTGGAAGACCCTGATAAAGAAATTTCACAATACGTAGATGGCGTACTACAACCTCAAAAGCATTTTCTTGACAGAATTGAAAGTCTATTCAAAGAGTCAAACATACATAATGGTGTTATCGGGATACAAGAAATTCGAGACACAATAAAATATTATGAGTCGATCAGAGAGGAGCGATGGGTAAGTCTTGAAATTGACTTTACTCTCGCTCGCGGATTGAATTATTACACAGGCGTAATAGTGGAAGTAACGACAGATGCCGTAAAGATGGGAAGCATCGGCGGCGGCGGACGGTATGATGATCTTACAGGGCTATTCGGACTAAAGGGATTGAGCGGTGTAGGCATTTCTTTCGGAATTGATCGCATTTACGACGTGATGGAAGAGCTAAATCTTTTTCCTGATCAGTTGGCCACTGGCAGTAAGGCCATGCTGGTAAACTTCGGTGGAGAGAACGAGACTTATGCGCTATCTGTTTTAAAGGGGTTGCGCCATGAGGGAATTGCCGCTGAAATCTATCCTGAAGCTGCCAAATTTGATAAGCAGATGAAATATGCTAATAAGCGCAATATCCCCTTTGTTATCCTTCCGGGCGATGAAGAACGCGAAAAACAGATGGTCAGCCTGAAGAACTTTACGACCGGGGAGCAGAACATGCTTTCCATTAGCGATGTAATAAACCTTTTAAAATCAGAATAACATGTGCGCTCAAGCCACAAATGGTTGTACCTGGCCAGCTGACGACCAGCTAATGAATCAATATCACGACGAAGAATGGGGTGTGCCGCTGCATGATGATCAAAAGATCTTTGAATTCATGGTGCTGGATGCCTTTCAGGCAGGACTAAGCTGGAAGACCGTCTTGCATAAGCGGAAGAACTTTGAAAAAGCCTTTGCCGGTTTCGATCCGGTGAAGGTGGCTAAGTTTAATGAAAAGAAGACAGAAGCGCTGATGCAGGATGCTGGCATCATCCGGAATCGTCTAAAGATACTGGCAACCGTTACGAATGCACAGCGTTTCCTTGAGGTACAAAAGGAATTCGGCAGTTTCAACAAGTACATCTGGCAGTTTGTCAACCACAAGCCCATTGTCAACAAATGGAAACAATCATCTCAAATACCTGCAAAAAGCGAAGCCTCAGATGCTATGAGCAAAGACCTGCAAAAACGAGGCTTTAAGTTTGTAGGTTCCACCATTTGCTACGCCTTTATGCAGGCTGCCGGAATGGTAAATGATCATTTGACGGGCTGCCCAAGACACAAAGAAGTGCAGCAGCTTGACTGAGCGCAAAGTCGTCCGCTGCCTTTTATCCAGAAAATAGAACTAAATAAAAGAGGCGGTATCGTTTGATACCGCCTCTTCGTTATATTGTAAGGGAAACGTCTTATTTTTTACCGAAAAGTCCGGGGCATTTTGTTTGCCAGTAGTCAGCCACATTACTAAATGCGTTCAGATATACAGAAACAGAGATGCCGCCAAACCAATACCAGTCGTTTGCTTTGCTATCACCTCTTTGAAATTTATAATCCGGATAGTTAAGGGATTCAGGATTTACTCCAGGCACTTCATCCTGGCGCCATGCAAGGTCAACGGATTGCTGACTGCGGTAGTCAAACAACGTTTGATCATTTACATAGGATTTACTCACATCATCAAGGTAGTCGGTAGCTGTATAGCGAAAGCCGATTTCTGTATTAATCATTAAGGCTTTACCAATGAGGAATTTAAAACCTCCCCCAATTGGAAAAGCAACGTTCACCAGACTATATTGCTTTCTGTCAGGATACACAGGGATACCTTGTCCTTCAGTACTTAAAGGCCGTAGATACACTTTTTCACCATGCATGCCGTCTGTATACGGATTGTAATAGAAAACTGCCACCCCACCGAATACATAAGGGCTTACCTTGGCGCGATCGATATCAACTGCCAGGAGATTTATCTCCAGACCGCCATGCACCTCAAAAAGACCCGTTTCGAAACGAAGGTTTCTTGCTTTATGAATTGGAATGTCGGATAAACTGTCGGCAGCAGTAAGGCGCGTATAATTGGCACCAAATCTCAAACCTACACGCGGATGCATAAAATACTTGTAGATAATGCCCACGTTTGGCTTGTAGCCGTAGTCCGGGTACCATTTGCTTTGTAAATCTCCGTGGTAATTACTTACACCTGCAAATATGCCAATTTCGTGATGACGTTGTGCCTGTACGCAAAATGGAATGAGCAGCGCCAAAGAGAATAAAATCCGTTTCAAGGCTCTTCTGTTTTTATGTGACAATAGCGAAAGATAATGACAATTTTCGAAAAACAAAATTGATGAAGATTGTTACTATCGCAATCACGGCTTTTCATTTAAAAGAAACGCGGAAGCATCAGGGCTTCCGCGTAAAAATATTTAAAAAATTAATGGCTTTAGGAAACCATATTCTGCACCGTCG
Organism: Flavipsychrobacter sp.; assembly: GCA_035497355.1. Lineage (GTDB taxonomy): Bacteria > Bacteroidota > Bacteroidia > Chitinophagales > Chitinophagaceae > JAFIGV01. The sequence continues at coordinate 5,145 of DATJDP010000022.1, read as the reverse complement.
GATGGTCCACATTGGCCAGTTGTCCGCAAGCAGCGTCAATGTCTTTGCCACGGCTTCTACGCAGACGGGCATTTACCTTTTTAGACTCCAGATGTTTCATAAATCTGTCAACTACTGCTTCATCTGGCTTTTGGAAGTCTGCAGCAGAGATAGGATTGTATTCAATAATATTTACAAGATCAGCGGGAACCTGCCGGTAGATCTTCACCAGATCATCTGCATCTTTCAGACTATCGTTGAAATCTTTAAACAGAATATATTCAAATGTGATCTCGTTTTTAGTCATCATGTAGAAGTAATTAAGCGCTTCCACCAATGCTTTCAAATTATTTGTCTCGTTGATCGGCATGATTTCATTCCGCTTTTCATCAGTTCCTGCATGCAGCGACACGGCGAGTTTAAACCGAACCTGATCGTCCCCTAGTTGCCGGATCATTTTCGCAACTCCGGCCGTGGAAACCGTGATGCGGCGGGCGCTCATTCCCAGGCTGTCGGGCGATGTAATCTTCTCAATCGCCTTCATCACGTTTTTATAATTGAGCAACGGCTCCCCCATTCCCATAAAGACGATATTCGAGAGATTCTTTCCGTAGTGCTTCACTGCCTGTTCGTTTACCGATACAACCTCATCTACTATTTCATCATAGTCCAGATTCCGCTTTCTTGGCAGGTAGCCTGTAGCACAAAACTTACAGGCCAGAGAACATCCCACTTGCGAAGAAACACAGGCGGTCATTCTTTTATCCGTAGGTATCAGGACGCTTTCCGTAAAATGATTGTCATGAAGGATAAGGCGGTTCTTAATCGTTCCGTCGCTGCTATACTGACTATGGTCAATTTTTACCTTCGGAATAAAGTACTCCGCCGCCAGCTTCTCGCGCAAACTTTTAGAAAGGTTCGTCATTTCGTCAATGCTTCCTACGAATTTCTTCCATATCCAGTCTTCGATTTGCTTCGCACGAAAGGCAGGCTCTCCCCAGATTTGTAACTGGTTTTGAAGTGCTTCAGCCGTCAGATCCCTCAGATTTTTCATAACGTGCAAAGGTACAGTGCTATTTGCGATAAATAAGTTAATTACATAAGGTCTTGCGGGAGAGCACCTCCGACGCTTTGCTAAGAATTTTAGTTTTACTTTTAGCGCCAAATAATCACACTATGCAGCACTTAGACGGATATGTTCGCAACGAGATAGAACAGGGAATAGGAACGATAGAGTTTTTTCACCCGGCCAGCAATTCTTTACCCGGCGCGATTCTAAGCGATCTTGCCAAAACGATCAATAACGTTGGGCTGGATGAGCGCGTAAAGGTGATCATCTTAAAGAGTGCCGGAGAAAAAGCATTTTGTGCAGGGGCTTCTTTCGATGAGCTCATTGCCATCTCGAGTGAGAAAGATGGTAAACGGTTCTTCAGCGGCTTTGCAGAGGTCATCAACGCTATGAGGAAGTGCCATAAGCTCATTATTGGGCGAATACATGGCAGAGCTGTGGGTGGCGGTGTAGGATTGGCCGCGGCAGTAGATTATGCTATTGCTACTGAGCACGCGTCTATAAAGCTGAGCGAACTTGCCATAGGCATTGGTCCCTTTGTGGTAGGGCCGGCAGTAGAAAGAAAGGTTGGTGTTTCCTGCTTTTCACAACTTGCTATTGACGCCTCAGAATGGCGATCTGCAGAATGGGCGAAGAAACATGGACTGTATGCTGAAATACATAACACTGTAGAGGAAATGGACGAGGCAATAAGCAGCCTTGCATCAAGGCTGGCGCATAGCAGCCCTCAGGCCATGTATCAGCTAAAAAAGGTGTTCTGGCATGGAACGGAACATTGGGATACCTTGCTAATGGACAGAGCGACGGTCAGTGGCACATTGGTATTGAGCGACTTTACCAGAGATGCGATTAACAGATTTAAGGCAAAACCAGCGAAATAGGAACAAAGCATATACAATTGAGCGACTGTATCGAAGGATGCAGCCGCTTTTTTATTTCCGGGTCGGCCTCCCCATTTTACCATGAACGAGAGAGGAAGACGCAGACTCCGGTACAGGCGATAAAGTGTCCCTTTATTGCCAAAATCCTTCAATGTCTTAATCAATTCTCTCGGCTTCATGAGCGAAACGACGTTTCGCTCATGTTCCGGAGGCTACAACATGAGCGAAAACACTTTTCGCTCGTGTTGTATACATTTTTACATGAGCGAAAAGTAGTCTCGCTCATGTTGTAGGGGTTTCTACATGAGCGAAAAGTGTTTTCGCTCATGTAGTTGAGCTTTCTCTGTGTGCGAAAAGTGGTTTCGCTCATGATGTCGGGATTTCTACGTGCGCGAAACGTCGTTTCGCTCGCGTTGGGAGGAGAATCCAATATGCTATAGGTGTCTTTGCCTTTCTCCCCGCCATAAATGCAGTATCGAACATCCAAGTCCCGTCTTTCTCTGACATAAAAGCAGTTGTTAGTCTTCTTTCCTTTCACAGGGTGCATATAGTCGTCGCTTTTTTTGTGGTTAAGCTTTTTGTAGCTAATTTTTCCAAAGAATTGCTGCTTATGCTTCAGATAATAGTTGCAACCGATTTTTCAGAAGTTGCGGATAATGCGCTACGGTATGCTTGTCAGCTGGCTAGGGATGTAAACGCATCTGTAACCGTTGTTCATTCCTTCATTATTCCTGTCACGTTTAGTGATACACCTATGCCCGTTATGCCACTGGATGAGGGCAGGGAGATAGCTGAAGACCGAATGAAGGAAATGATAACAGGGCTTCACAGCAGATTCAGCGATATACAGTTGGATAGCAAGATCATGTTCGGCGACATTATCGATTCTATCAGAGAACTTGCTGAAGAGGTAAACCCGTGGCTGGTAATATTAGGCAACAGTGGGAATGGCAATGCGCCACTATGGCTCGGCAGCAATGTACTCAGCGGCCTGAAGGATCTGGACTCGCCTGTTCTGGCCATTCCTTTAGATGTACAGTACAGGAAGCCGGAGAAAATCTGCTTTGCCTGCGATTTTCAGAACGTTGCAAGTGGGCTACCAGCAACAGATATTTTGAAACTTATTGCAGAAACGAAAGCAGAACTACATGTACTGACTGTGGATTTTGAAAATAGGAGTGTGAATGCAACGACTATTTTTGAGAATACCGAATTGCATCATGCCTTAAAATCGCTGCAGCCGGTTTACCATTATGTGGAAAAGGAAAGTGTGGAAGACGGTATAAATGGTTTTTTAGCGGACAATCAAATGGACTGGCTCATGATCATGCCGCATAAACAATCTTTCTTCGAGTGGCTTTTTCATAAGAGCCATACTAAAGCGATTGTGAAAACAGTGCAAATACCATTGGTAGCGATACATGAGAAATAAAAAAAGAGCACTTAACGGTGCTCTTTTTCTTTTTTATCTTTTGTTGCATTTATCAGCATCATAATAGCCCGGTAAGACATTTGTATGGCTTTCCATTTCACATAGCCAAGTATTACTTCCTTTGCCAAAGATTCTAAGATGCCCTTTTTCTTCTTTGCTTCTCTTCGCGGCATCATATTGAGGATAGCCGGTACAACCGTAAGTGCTGTGCTGAAAATGGATTTGGAGCTAACCGCAGAAATAACACTTCCAAGCATGCCGAGTGTGGCTGCATCTTTGGGGCGCGCCCCTTTACTCATTTCTTTAAAGCTAAGCCAGTCGTCCGTATGCTTTACTGCATACTTCATCACGTGCTTTTCGCGCTTTAGTTCTTCAAGGCTATGAAGTTGCTTGCGGTATAATTTCATCTGAAAATCTTTATTACTCTACTGTAATATCTTCCCGTTTCCTGGTGTCCTCTTCGTCTTCCTCAGGTTCCGTCGCGGTCATTATTCGAATAAATACCCCCGAAAAGGCATTGGTAATCGGCAGTCGCAAAAGAACCATAATGATTAGCAGCAACACGTAAAGGCCGGCAGTAGCAAAAAAGCCGCCAGCTCTGGAATCGAAAAGGACGGCGAAGTATTCTCCGACGCCTATTCCCAGAAAAATAAGAATAGAAACAGACAGAAATAAACCAATGAAAACAAAAATCAAATAGCTCAAAACGTTGGAAAGGCGCTCGATCAGGCCCAGTTTAATAAGCCCGAGGCGCACCTCCACATAATGAGCTATCTTGTCTTTCCAGTTGCCGATAAAGCTCATCTAAGATTTTTAGGCGTTATAAATTTCTTCTTCGAGGTCCTGAGGCGTTTTTTGTGAGATTTTGCTTTTCAAATCAGAAATGCGGTCTTTGATGCGGCCCATGCTTTCCTGGCGTTGCTCTTTGTCTGTTGCAAGAATATAGCCGACTGCTGCACCAACAGCAGCACCAATAAGAAGGGTAGCAACAGTTCTTCCTGTGTTTGCCATAATAGTCTGTTTTTTCGAGTGTTAGTAAAATGGATTTCAGTTACAAACTTAGTAAAATATCATGCCATCTAATCTTATGGCAGGGTTTTATAAAGCCTAACAAAAATATGAGCAGCAATAAGATAGAACATGAGTAACCTTAGTTCGGAGAATCTCAAAAAGTATTTACTACTCGCTGTCATTATCCTCCTGATAATAGTTCTTGGCTGGCAAGTCATCAGTTTTATGCCTGGCGTGCTGGGTGCTGTTACTATGTATATTCTTATGAGGCAGTACTTTTTCCGCCTTACAGTCATCAAAAACTGGAAAAAGTGGATGACCGCAGCATTGTTTATGGCTATAGCACTTGTAGTGTTTGTGCTTCCCATAGCTGTTTGTGCCGACTTGCTTCTGCCAAAATTCTACGCCGTTATTCATAGCCCTGAAAAGCTGAATCACTTGCTGGACGGCATTACCAATCAGCTTCAATCTATCATTCCGCAGTTGCGCATCGACGAAGCCCAGATAAAAGAGTGGGTGCAGAATGCGGCAGCCTCCGTTCCGGGATTGCTCACACAGACAGCCGCTGCAATCACAAATCTGTTTCTCGCCTTCTTCCTGTTATACTTTATGCTGGTAGATGGGCGAAAAATGGAACGAAAGATTCAGCGATTCCTGCCCTTGCAGGAAGAAAATATTGATGATATCTGGGAAGCGACGAGGGTAATGGTTGTCTCTAACGCGATCGGCATTCCTGTACTGGCATTAGCGCAGGCCGTAGTGGGAGGGTTCAG
>DATJDP010000021.1:0-7260 GCA_035497355.1 Flavipsychrobacter sp. | reverse complement strand
CGCCACCGGAGGTGTCTACTTCATAAGCAGGAACGCCCTGCGCAAAAGAAGTGCTGCCAGTTGCCGCGAGCAGCAAGATTAGGAGAAGCTTTTTGATGGTTTGCCGGCTCATTGTTTCGTGAACTTATAAGTGTTTTCTGCTGTACGAAGCATATACGCACCTGGCGGTAAATTACTTATATCTATTGCCCCGTTTGCACCCACCTTGCCTGAAAACATTACTTTGCCACTTATATCATAGACGGTATATCTGCCCTTTATTGCCTCGCTAAGGTGAAGTGTATTCTCTGCCGGATTAGGAAAGACGCTAAAACGCTCTACCTTATCCGGATCATCCACTGAAAGAGCATAGCCGTTGAAGCCGATGAGGAAAACTCCGTGTGGCCAAACAATTTGATTAGGGTTTACCATATGTCCCATTGAGTCTATGTATCCCTTTGCACTACGAGTATGGGAAGTATCGAGAAAACTGGCGCAATCAATATTGAACGTGTAGTATATATGAGGCGGTGCATTATCTAGCCTACGCGATAGTTGAACGACAAGATTTTGAGGTGTGTCATTTTGAAGGGGGAGCATGGAATACTGGTAGGGTTGGGAAAGATGTAGCTTCAGCCATTGTCCGGCTCCTATATTTGTCGTTAAAGTAAATATACTATCGTAATAGACCGTTGTGAGCGTAGTATTCATTGTATCCAAAAAAGAAGAAGCTAAATTTGGATCAAGAATAACAGGAAAACGATTCAAGCTGGTAGTGCCTAACCGCACCTTCACTCCTTGTAAGGTAGACCCTGCAGGTGTTAAGTAGCTTAACCGAACAAAAATATCGGTAATATACCCCTGTGCAGGCATACTAGGAAAATCGCTTTTAAAAAAGATGCTTTGCATCATGTTCTCTACGCCATCCCAAGGCACCCAATATTTAGAAAAGAATGAAATGTCATTATTGGTTGTGTCGTAAACATAAGCAGGAATGCCCTGCGCAAAAGAAGTGCTGCCAGTTGCAGCGAGCAGCAATATGAAGAGAAGTTTTTTCATAGCGATACGTTTAGAGCTTTGTGAACTTATAAGTCGTGCCTTCGGTTTGCAGTATATACTTGCAGGTAGCGCGCTTGAGCAGATGTCTGCATACGAATTCATAAAGAATATTTTACCAACACTATCTGGTTAAAAGAGCTTTTTAAGAAGTGGGAAAAATTGCCGGCTATGTAAAGTAAAAGAAAAATTATATGAAGCGCAAGGGGCTTTTCGTCTGCGACGGCATCTGCCATCTAAAAAACCGAAGCCTTATGCAGCACACATACTACGTTATCGCCTGATACTGTTACACTTTACAGCGAAATAATTTGGATAAGTCGTATACTATATTAATTTTGCTGAGCAATCACAATTAAACAAAAGAACTGTGGCGTACGAAAACAAAAATTTCAGCGACAACCGGAACAACGAGAGTCTGTTTAGTAAACGTATTAAGGCTGGTAAGAGAAGGACGTATTTCTTCGATGTTCGCTCTACTCGTGGAAATGATTACTTCATCACGATTACGGAGAGCAAGAAGCGCTTCGACGACAATGGGTACGACAGACATAAAATGTTCCTTTACAAGGAAGATTTCAATAAGTTCCTGAATGCGTTGACTGAAACTGTGAATTATGTAAAGACTGACCTGATGCCCGATTTCGACTTCGATGCTTTCAATCACGATCAGGAGAATGAGGGAAATGTTGAAGTATCCGCAACGGTGAGTGAGGAAGACAGCACTGTTGACGAATGGAAAATGTAAACTGAATCTCTCAAGTACTTAAATAAATGATCCCGCTCAGCAGCGGGATTTTCTTATTATATCCGATACAAAATTCCTCAGTAGCCAGAGGTTTTCTCTATCCCGGTTGTGCTTACAACCGTTCTGCCACGGAGGGGGAAGACCAGTTAATATCAGAGATGGGAACTTCTTTACTTCCAGTCGCCGTAATCGGCGTTCCAGTTAATCTTTTCCCCGGCCTTACCAACGTTGAAGAGCTTATTCATTGCAAAGTTTAGGCCAATCTCATTATACGCCCCTGCGACATGAAAATAGGACCGTGCGTAGTGCACCTGGAATTTGTTCAGATAGATACTCGCACCAAATGAAAAGCCGGCAAGGGCAGGCTTGTCTTTAATGCTCAGTTCTCCGCGCCTCAAATGGTTGTAACCGACAATAACGGTAAGGCGGCTGCCGAGCGTAAGCTCTGCAGCAAAGCTGAGGTGGCGGAACAGCTTGTCGGCAAAGTAAGATTTATCCGGTGCAGTGGTATCCTCAGTACCGAAAAGACTGGTCGTTTCTATATCTGCCGGATTGTTATAACGGATGTCCCATTCGTACAGATGATGTGCTGTTGCCATCAGTCGCAAAGGAAGATGGGCGAACTTCTTAGCGATGCCGATCTGAAGATCGAATGGCAGTGGTTCTGCGCTATTGGAAGGGTTGTAGCGTCTCGCCATAAAGCCCATGTTCTTTGCCACGGCACCTACTGTAATAAGGTTGACAGTGTCTATGTACGTGATGCCCACATCTGCCAGCATAGCGGACGCAGTCTTGTCGAACAATGAGGAATGTGCCCATTTCAACGCAACTCCGTAACGCCAGCGCTCTTTGTACTGCCGGGAAGCGCCAAGCGTGATAGCATAGTCGGCGGCTTTGAATGTGCCGTACTGGTTGCCGATATTATCCGTCTGCTCGAAGCTTCCGTAGTTCAGGTATTGAATGCCCAGCAAAAAGGAAGTCTGCAATTTGGCCACATGATAACCATAATTCAGGTTCATAATATTGATACCTGCGTAATAGCTATTGTAGTTCAGGCCAAGCTGATTATGCAGACCCGGGCGCATCAGCGATGGGTTTTGCAGGGCAAAGGAAATATCCGGCTCAGGGTTGGCAACGTTGATACCGCCGAGCGCAGAAATATGAGGAGAATTAGGAAGCTGTAAAAACTGCATCGCAAACCGGCCTCCCGTGACCTGTGCTTCCACGCTGTTTACTAAAAAGCCAAACAGCAATAAGCTGGTCCATTTTTTCCATTGCATACACTTGAAACGTAACACGTGAAAAATTATTGCTGTTTGATAAAAGGATTAAACGTTGGCAGGAGCTTCGGTAAGGCATTTCTGTAGCTCTTCTACCAGTCCCTGGCTCACACCGGTGAAGGAGAACCCGCCATCGTGGAAGAGATTCTGCATCGTTACCATTCGGGTATAGTCGCTGAACATCATAGTACAAAACTTTGCGCAGTCTTCAGCCGGTGCATTGCCCAAAGGAGACATTTTGTCGGCATAATGGAAGAATGCATCAAAGCCACCCACACCAGAGCCAGCAGTTGTCGCCGTAGGCGACTGGGAAACAGTGTTTACCCGCACTTTTTTCGCGAAGCCATAGTGATAACCAAAGCTGCGCGCAATGCTCTCCATCAAAGCTTTCGCCTCGGCCATGTCATTATAGCCAGGAAAGGTGCGCTGCGCCGCTATGTAAGTCAACGCTACCACGGAACTCCATTCATTCAGTGCATCCAGCTTCATTGCCGTCTGCAAAACCTTGTGAAGAGAGAGCGCAGATATGTCTAATGTCTTTAAAAAATTATCATAATTGGTATCGGTATATTCAATGCCCTTCCGCACATTCGGAGACATGCCAATAGAGTGAAGCACGAAATCGAGCTTACCACCAAGCGTTTCCATACTTTTTTCAAAAAGTGATTCCAGGTCAGTAACAGACGTCGCATCTGCAGCGATCACCTGTGCATTGCATTCGCTGGCCAGTTCATTGATCTTACCCATTCGCAATGCGATCGGAGCGTTAGACAGAACGATTTGAGCACCCTCAGCAACCACAGATTTTGCAGTTTTCCATGCGATAGAGCGTTCGTCAAGAGCGCCAAAGATGATTCCTTTCTTTCCTTGTAACAATTGGTGAGCCATGTATGAATGATCCGTTATTTGCGGTAAAAGTAGAAAAAAACAACGACCTGCGAAGAGTTGGGATATCCCTGTTGCTACCGTCGGATTATAACCTCCACACGCCTGTTCCAGCTTCTTCCCTCTTCCGAATCATTCAGATCAAGAGGGTCTGCCTCGCCCCATCCTTTTGTCTGAATATTCATCCTGTCAATTCCTAGTGCTTCTATTGCATCCGTTACGAGCCCCGCCCGCATATACGAAAGTTGTTCATTGATCAGCGGCGTGCCTGTGTTGTCAGTATAACCATTGACAAATACTACTAAACCGGAATGGTCGTACAACCATGGTTCTAACGCTGTGCTAATGGCTATCTTGTCAGAATCGGAAAGTTCCGCGCCATTGACCGGAAACCAGATGGTAAGAACGAGGCTGTCGTGAACCGGAGCAATATAATCGGAAGGCAGCAGCGGGATATTGTAATAATAAGGTACTCCTGCAACTTGATCAGTAAGGTCGAGCGTATCTTTTCCATCCTGATAAGAAACGCGGTCGGTGTGCCAGAGGTATTTCTTTCCGGCGGGGAGCGTGATCATAAAACTGCCGTCCCCCCGGTTGGAATTGAAATGGTACAGATCCTCCTGTGTTGTAAAGTCCCTGACATAGATGCTTGCGTAGTTGAGCCGCAGCTGCGAAAGGCTGTCATATACATATCCTTTCACGATGTTTACAGGCACAGGACGCAGCTTTTCGGGCAGCGTCATCTGATAGAGATCGAAATTGCCTGCAACGCTGTCGCGGTCCGAAGCGAAATAGATTCTGTTGCCGGGAATATTGACACAAAGACTCGTTTCGTCCGCAGCGCTATTGACAGGAGCGCCCATGTTCAGAGGCTTTGACCAGAGAGAGTCATTGACCCGCCTGCTAATAAAAAGATCGGCGCCGCCAAAGCCAACATGGCCGTCGCTCGAGAAGTACAAAGTATGATTGTCTATATCAAGAAAAGGCGCGGTTTCATTGCCTGGTGTATTGACAGGTGCACCGAGATTTTTAGGCTGTCGCCATAACCCATCCTCAAATCTGGAGACCCATATATCCATTCCACCCATTCCACCCTCTCTGTCGCTTATAAAATAAAGCTCCCTATTGTCCGGCGACAAGCACGGCATGCCTTCATATCCGGGAGAATTGATAGTAGCACCAAAGCTTTGTGGCGCCGACCATACGCTGTCGGCAGTATAAGACATATACAGATCGCAGCCTCCCTTTGCCCAGCCATTTTCGCTCCTGTTCTCGCATTGCATGAAAAAAAGATAGTGACCGTCTGCAGAGATCATCTGTGCAGCTTCCTGATTAGGAGTGTTGGGCGGGCGTCCCATGTTTTTCGCTGTGTACCATTCTCCGCAGGTGTCCATTTGCGCTACATAAAAGTCTTCATCTGTGTTATTTCTCCTTCTGGTAAAATAAATCCTTTGCTCATCTGTGCTGATCCAGGGAAACATCTCTGCATCATTTGTGTTCACTGCAGAGCCCATGTTGAAAACAGTGTCTTTCCATATGCTGTTTCCATTTTGCTGCACAAACAACGCCTGCTCACGGAGCGTCTTCCATTCTTTACTATCAGAACCCTGGCTTATCACCGCTAATGCCTCGCCCGCCCTACCGCTATACACAAGGCTTTTGGCAAGGGGATAAGCAAAGAGTTTTTTGCCGTTGACTACGTTCATATAAGCCTTTCGGAAAATAGCAGCAGAAGTATCGAAATGGTGATCTTTAAAATACCATGCGCCTAAAGTGCTGTATGCATCGCCAAAAGCAGGATATTCCTGAATCGCCTTCTCCATTGCTGCTCGTGCTTCCGCATACTTTTTCTGCGCTTCAAAGCGCATGGCCTTGTCAAAATACCTTTGGGCACGCGGTGACGTCTGCGCCTTAACGAAAGAACATAGAACCAAAAAGATGAATAATAAGAGGCGGGTCCGCATGAATAATGCTCAAAAATAAGAAGACGGGCCATTAATCATAAATCCGAACTTCGTATCTTCCAGATAACAGACCCGAAGCGTATGTCCACAAAAATTACTTGTCCCAGCTGCAATACCCAATTTGAGCCTACAGACGCCTTGCGCGACGAGATACAAAAGCAATTGCGAAGCAAAATGGTAAGCTGGCAGAAGGAAAAGGAAGAAGAATATCAGAAAAAGGAAGAAGGCTTTCAGCTGCAACTGGAGGAGCAAAAGAGACAACAAGAGAAGGCCTTGCAACAAAAGATTGAAGAAGAGCGGAAGAAACTCGCCGAGAACATAAAGGAAGAAATCAGTAAAAAGATATCGTTCGACTATGAAACGAAGCTCAAGTTTCTGGAAGATGCGAATAACGAGCGGGAAGAAGAACTGAAGACCGCACGGCAAAAGGAACTTTCCTTTCTGAAAAAGGAAGAGGAACTGATGCGTAAAGAACAAGATATGGAACTGGAAAAGCAGCGCATGATCCGTGAAGAACGCAGCAGGATTTCCGAGGAACTTAAGAAACAGAATGAAGAAAAGGAAAAGCAGTTGCAGAATGAGTTTCAGTTGAAGCAGCGGGAATGGGAAATGAAATTTGAGCAGCAACAAAAAGCGCTTGAAGAGGCCCGGAAAAAAGCGATGCAAGGCTCTATGCAGTTGCAGGGAGAAGTGCAGGAACTGGCTCTTGAGGCCTTATTGAAGAATTCTTTTCCTTTCGATGTCATCAGCGAAGTGGGGAAAGGTGTAAAGGGAGCCGACTGCATTCAAACCGTAAGAAACAATTTTGGCCAGGAATGTGGAAGTATTATATACGAAAGTAAACGCACAAAGGACTTCAGTAACGAATGGATCGAAAAACTTAAAGCAGATGCAAGGAGCCTTGGCGCTGATGTGGCGGTGATTGTAACACAGGCAATGCCGAAGGATATGGAATGCTTTGGTGAGAAGGACGGGATATGGATATGTAGCTTCAGTGAAGTAAAAGCGCTCGCATGTGTGTTGCGTGACCTCATTATTAAAGTGCACAACGCTGCCAGAAGCCAGGAAAACAAAGGCGATAAAATGCAGATGCTCTACACCTACCTCACCAGCAATGAGTTTTCTGAGCAATGGAAAGCCATCAGAGAGGGTTTTATGAGCATGCGGGTTTCCATCCAGAAGGAACGCGACCAGATGGAAAAACTTTGGAAAGCGCGGGAAAAGCAATTGGAGAAAGTATTGCTGAATGCAGCACATATCCGCGGGTCTATAGAAGGTATTGCCGGAATGGAAAGCGTAGATCTTACCTTAACCGCACCTGAGGAAAATCTGTTAATTGAAGGATAGC
>DATJDP010000020.1:0-11860 GCA_035497355.1 Flavipsychrobacter sp. | reverse complement strand
TAAAACAAGACACATGGCAGGTTAGCGTAGGGGACAACCGTCTTATCATTCCATTTCACGAAACAATCAATTTAAAGCACTGGAAAAATTATACGCTCACGGCTGAAACAACCGATGGTAAAAAGTATATCATCCCTTTCAAATACGTGAATCCTCTTTATCTAAAATAAATGTTCATGAACAAAAGATTCAAACTAGTCCTTGCCGGAAGTTGCCTGCTTTGCATTGTCAGTTTATCTGTTAGCGCCTGGCTGTATCTGCAGTTCCGGAAAATAGGTTTTGTTGACACAGTAAAGCTGGTGAATGAATACCAGTTAAAAAAGGAACTTGAAAAAAGCGAAGACAGGAAGTTGAGCGCACTTCGTTCACATGCGGATAGCCTGAGCGCCATATACAACGTTGCCAGAACGGCTACTGATGCGGATCAGCATACAGTTAAGGCACTTGAGGGTCAGCTACAACAGTTGGGTAACATTTTTCAGCAGGAGTTCGACAGATCAAACCAGGAGATAAACGAAAAAGTATGGACACGCCTAAATGCCGACATACAGGAGTATGCTAGAAAGGAAGGCATGCAGCTGATTGTAGGTGCAAACGGAATGGGGACAGTGCTGTACGGAAATACTGCTATGGACCATACGAATGACCTTATTCAATTTGTAAACAACAAATACCAGCATGGGAACTAAACTAAAATACTCCGTCTTGGGTGTGTTAGCATTGCTGTTCTGCAGCTGCAGGCAAAGCCTGTTAACACCGGCTGAATATGTCAGCTTTATTGAAAATAAAGACAATGGCTTTGTCAAGAGTGCAGTAATAGGCGATTGGATGTATAAGGTACAGTACAGGCCTTCAACTTTTATCTATTTGCAGGAGGCAAAGAACCATTCTTTTAATAAAGAAACTTATGAGCTGCGTCGTAAACAACTGAAAGGTTGGATATTCTTCAATGTCTATACAAGCCATACAAAAACATCCAAAATGGCGCCTTTGCGGCTTATCAGCAGCAACCTGGATGAGTATAATAGCCTATTGAACTATTATCTCACGCAAAACAAGAACAATTTCATGCTATATACGCCAAGAGATACGGTTTATCCGCAGGTGTATGTATTTGAGAACAATTATAACCTGTCACCCGAAGACGTTTTCGTAGTCGCTTTTCATCTAAAGGATGTACAGCATGATCAGCCGATGGTTCTGGCTTATAACGATGAAATATTACGAGCAGGAATAGTCAAATTTTCATTTACACCGGAAGCGCTGGAAAAGGAGCCTTCCATTCATTTTTAAACATAATACAGATTCCCATGGAAAGGAAACGTATTCAAAAAGCGGTTGCCAGAGTCCTGATTCTTTCGCTAGCGTATCAGTTGGGCTATCCAAATATAAGTTTAGCCCTTACAAGTGGCCCCTCCCAGCCCGAAGTACAGAGTTTTGAACCGGTTGGTACGACCGATATGGTGGATTTGTTCTCCGGCGACTTTGTCTATAACATACCTCTGCTGGATGTAGATGGCTATCCTGTAAATATTTCTTATCACAGCGGGGTGAATATAGAGCAAGAAGCAAGCTGGGTGGGACTTGGATGGAATATCAACCCCGGAGTTGTCAATAGGGCGGTCCGTGGAATCCCGGACGATTTTAATAAAGATACTATTGAGCGTAAAGTCCATATAGAGAAGGAAAAGAATGTAAAAGTTGCAACGGGTGGAAATATAGAATTGTTTGGATATGGCTTTAACCTTTCGGCAGGTATGTATGTAAACGCTAACAATTATCGCGGTCTGAGCGTAGGTATGAGTACGGGAGCAAGCGTCAGTGCTTTTGGTTTTGCTTCGGCGGGTGTGAATATGGGTATTAGCTCACAGGGCGGTGCAGATATCGATTATGATGCAGGAATAGGCTATTCCACTTCTCAAAATATGTCACGGGAATTTTCTGCAGGGATCGGATTAAACGGAAGTGGCGGTTATAACAGCCGCAGCGGTGTAAAGGATTTTACTGTGAATGTTACTGCTAATTATCGGGCGCAGTTTAATAATAAGAAAACAGCTTCAGGTAGCGGGTCTTTATTTACCGCCACTTTGCCTATCTCATTGCAAAACTATGTCCCTGTAATCACCAATCCTAGTCACCTGACTGGGTTTGGCGCCTCCATAGGCTTAGGCGGAGAGGTATATGGAAGCTATATACATGGCTACATGGGGCTTACTATGAGCAAACTAACCTATGATGAAGAAGGTAGTCGAAATAGTTATGGCTACTTATACATGCAGAACGCTACAACCAAAGACATGCTCGATTTTACGCGAGATAAAGACGGAATGTTCAATAAGACAATGCAATATCTGCCTCCTGGTAATACCACCTACGATGTTTATTCTGTAAGTGCACAGGGAACAGGCGGTATTTTTCGTCCCTTCCGCAATGATTATGGCTTTGTCTACGATCCGCAAATGCAGTCTTCTGATTTCACGGAAAATGGCGGACTGGAAGTAGGTCTTGGTAATACGGTAGAGATCGGGGGTAACTACCAGAGGTTCGAAACTGAAATGAAATCAGGTCCGTGGATGGAAGCCATGCGGAAGTTTTCAGGAAAGCCTATTGACGGTTCTCTCTATGAGAACGTCTATTTTAAACAAGCCGGGGAACTTACTGAAGTCCCCCAGAATTACTATTCTTCCATACAAGGTACAGCACCGTTATCTGTTTCGCCTGGTAGTAGTGTACCTGCTCAAAAAACTGGCAGAGACGCAAGAGGGAATCTGATTTATTACCTTACCAACGACGAGGTGTCAAGAGTTGATAATGCAGGCAATCAATTTTCGTATTCCACTTGGAAGATTGAAAATTATACCGATACAAGCGGTCTAATGAACGGTCCTAACGTTCAAAAAAGCCTAATTAATCGCCAAAATGCCAGTACAAGGAAAAAGGACAGAATCGGCGAAGTGATACAGGTAAACAAAGATGGTAGCAGATATGTTTACGGGCTTCCTGCGCTCAATAATATTCAAAAGGAGGTAAGCTTCAGTGTCGGCGGCTCTGGCGCAGATATTCAAAGAGGACTCACAACCTTTACTCCCTCAGAGGACGGTTTAGGCAATCCCAATGATAAAGAGCACTTCTATTCCATGACAGTAACTCCTGCCTATGCGCACAGCTATTTATTAACTGATGTGCTATCCACCGATTATGTAGACGTGAGCAATAATGGACCTTCAGATGATGATATCGGAACCTATGTAAAGTTCAATTATGGTCGTAAAGAAGCAGACTATCGTTGGAGAATACCCTATGAGAGCAACAAGGCAAACTACGTTCCGGGATTTTATGCTGACAAGCAGGATGATAAAGCCAATTATATTATCGGTTCCAAAGAGCAATGGTATCTGCATTCTATCGAAACAAAGAATTATGTGGCTGAGTTCTATGTTTCCAAACGCATGGATGGCAAGGGTGTCACTGATAATATTTTGCCCTCCACCAGCATGTACAAAAATGGAGTCTACGGTTCAGAAGCATATAATAATTCGATAGGTACGAAAGGATTTTCATATAAGCTGGACTCCATAAAACTCTACAATAAACACGATCGTTTCCTGAATAAGGCAAATGCAGTCCCCGTGAAATCAGTGTATTTCGAGTATGACTATTCGCTATGTCCGGGTACGCCCAACTCTGATGCGCCGTCTACTCCCGATTATCCGGCCAAGGGGAAATTGACGCTCAGAAAGATCTACATGAGCTATGGCAATTCAGAAAAGAATTTATTGAGTCCTTATGAGTTCGATTATCATAATAATACCTCTATTACCTATGATATCGCTTTAAAAGACCGCTGGGGTAATTATAAACCTAACGATACGCTGACACCCAATTTTGAATATCCCTATGTAAAACAGGATCAGCCAGCCAACAACGATGAATATGCTAAAATGTGGCAGTTGAATAAGATCAATCTTCCTTCAGGCGGTGTTCTCACCGTGGACTACGAGAGTGATGACTACGCCTATGTGCAAGACAAAAGGGCTATGGAAATGTTCCAGGTGAATGCCGTAGGTTCATCTCCTGCCTACAGTCCTAATGAGTACACCTTATACCAGGGAAAGAATTCACCTTTCAACTATATATATTTCACACGAAGGCCTTCGGATGAATATAGCAGCAATTTATGGGACGTTTACCTCGGGGGACAGAAAACCATTTATTACAATTTTGCCATTGATATCGCCAATAAGGGCGCGTATGAAGCGGTAAGAGGTTATGCAGATGTGGAAGATGTTGGTGCCTGTTCTGACGGCATACACGGTTATGTAAAGGTGAAAGGGCGAAAGCCAACGGGTGCCAATGCCACGCTCAATCCAATGGTCTATACCGGACTGAATATGGCCCGGTACTACCTCCCTCATTTATTTTATCCGGGTTCCGATCCTAATGTTTCTGACCTGGAAAATGTACTGAGAGGCCTTGCCGCAGCCGCCAAGGACATGCTTCATTTGTTTGAGAATCCGATGGAGCAGTTTGTCAAGGATGGTAAGGCAAAAAACTACGATAAGCATAAGAGTTTCCTGCGTCTCTGCAATCCCAATCTGAAAAAGAAAGGTGGCGGATCAAGAGTAAAGCAGATAAAGATTAATGACTCCTGGCACTCTATGGTGGGTGGAAATAATAGCGATGGCGAATATGGCAACAATTATGAATATACCATTGGTGATAAGACCTATGGTACTATCAGTAGCGGTGTCGCCAGCTACGAGCCGCTGAGCGGTGGAGACGAAAACCCTTTCCGCCAGCCGGCCAGTTACTACAAGGCAACAAAAGGGTCCAATTTCCCGCCTAATGACCCTATGGAACTTTTCCAGGAGGAACCTGTCGGTGAAAGTCTTTACCCGCCCGCTAGCGTGGGGTACAGTTATGTAAAGGTAAGCAGCATCCATAAAGACAAGGCAAGATCGGCCCAGACGGAAGATGAATATGAGTTCTACACGGCCAAAGACTTCCCTGTCCGTGTAGAAATGACCGCCATAGATAAGAATGAGGAGACTTCTCAGGGACTGTTCAAGAGCAAGATACATCTGACTGCAACACAGGCCTATTCCATCATCATGAATGATATGCATGGCAAGCCAAAGGCTATTCGAAATTTTGCGCTGCGGAAAGATGCTAATAATGTTGTCCGCAGGGAATTGGTTACAAGCCAGGAATTTCTTTACAATTCATCCGGTACTAAACTGGACAACAATGTGCAAACCTTGTCCTATAGTGGCGGACAAATACAACAAACCGGCAAAACGCTTGGTGAGGAGATAGATATTACGGTAGATAGCAGGAAGAAAGAAGAAAATACAAGAATTGCTAATGTTCAGGCGAACCTGAATGTCTTTATCGTATGGATCATACCAATTCCGATACCTACGGCGTTCTTTCCTACTAACTACCATGAGCGTAGCTTCAAATCGTTGGTATCTACTAAAGTCGTACAGCAATACGGCATTCTCAAAGGAGTAAAAACGATAAAGGACGGGGCTACCACATTTGCCGAAAATGTGGCTTACGATCCTGTCAGCGGAAATGTGTTGCTTACCCGAGTCAACAATGAGTTTGGTGATCCGCAATACCAGATGAACTATCCGGCTTACTGGGCTTATGATATGATGGGACCTGCATACAGGAATATTGGAGTTGAGGATAGTGTACAAATTAATAATGTGGTTACATCAGCTTTACTGAAGCGGATGTATACACAAAATCCCGGTAGCTATCATATCGGAGATGAACTTCTCGTCCATACAATAGACGATCCTTATTACCAGTCAACAAATATTCAGGACAAATACTTCAAAGCCTGGGTAGTTGATGTGACGTCATACGGGGTTGTTATAGCTGGGGCTAACAGCAATTTTATTCCTGTCCCAACCGGTGCAAACCCTCCAAGCTATGAAGCGATAAGGGCTTACGTAAAAATCCTTCGGTCTGGCTATCGCAATCAACTTACTGCGCCGATACAGACTACTACATCGGTAGATAACCCTGTCCAGCTTAACGGCGTATTGTCCTTTGCTCCGACGAAGGTGCTTAATACTAAGGTCACAACGTATTCTGATACGCTTCAGGCGCTACTGCCCTGGCATATATCGGTGGCTGGAGACTCCGTCAATGCAAGTGATACCAATATGTTTCTCTTTGGCTATCGTGGTAATTACCGTGTGGCCAATGAATACGTTTACCTGGATAATCGCGATTATGGTCCCGCGCATGCCAGGCTGGATGGTACTTATAAAATCCAGATACCGTATTGGAGCAGTCAAAACGGAATAAAAGAAAACAATATCCTGAATGTGCCAACTCTATTCCGGTACTGGAAACTGGCGAAATCCGTTACAACCTACAACATATGGGGGAATGAGCTAGAGAACCTTGATGCCCTCGGTATCCATTCTTCTGCACAATATGGATTTAATTATGTGCAGCCCTCCGCCGTAGTGAATAATGCCAGGTACTACGAAATGCTTTCAGAAGGCTTTGAAGATTTTCGGATACTTCATAGTACAGCATTCATGAATAATACCAATACAGCTCCTGGCTATTCCTTTTCACCGTTTAAGCCGCTGTTTACATACAATGTCCCTGCGGCTCTCTCTCCATCCACGATTTACAAATACTATGATAATACTTCAAGCGTAACTCTGACAACCGCCGCGAGTCATACAGGAACCTATTCTTTTAAGCCTGCAGTCAATACTTCCGTTCCTGTTAATACGAGTCCTGTTGCTAATTTAAATAAATTCTGCTTTGAGAAAAACAGGAAGTATATCGTTAGCTGCTGGGCCAAGTCAACTACAGGTGGAACCATTACTCCGGCAACCGTTTCACAGTATAATGGTGCGACGCTTCTCAGTACTGTAACGCTCGCGGCAAAGACTAATACTGTAGATGGCTGGGTGTTATTCGAAGGGGAATTGCCAGTAGCAACCAATGCAACGCAGGTAAAACTGAACTTTTTATCCAGTTGCTATTATGATGACCTGAGGGCTTATCCTTCTGATGCGAATATGAAGGCATTTGTATACAATCCGCTAAACCAGAAGCTCATGGCTACTCTGGACGAAAACAACTTCGCCACCTTCTATGAATATGATGACGAGGGCCAGCTTATCAGAGTGAACAAAGAAACGGAACGCGGCATACTGACTGTACAGGAATCAAGAACCGGAAACTTTAAAAACTGATCTAATGAAGAAGAATATATTTCTGGCATTGCTGCTTGCTTTGAGTTGTGTTGCAAAGGGACAGCTAAAGCTTCCGGTAGAAGTTAACGAGATCCGGGAGCAGTTGCAGAACGCATCGGCAATGAGCTATGATTATGCTATCGAACAGCGATTGCCCGATGGAACTGTAAACAGGACTAAGGGGAAAGCAGAGCTAAGCAAGGGTTTTTACCAGGAAAGCAACACAGAGCAGCTTGTTATACAAACCGACAGATGGTTTTACAAGCTTGATCATGCCAGTAAGAGCATTTTTATTATAGACGTTCGTAAGGTAAGGAACAAGTTGTTCAATGGGAAGACCTCCTCAAATCCATTTTCTGTTGTTCCTGATTCTTTACTCCTGAAGTATGGAAAGGTGGAGGTAAAAAAACAAAACGGTATCGCAAAGATCAATATCAGTTTTACTACTGATGTGCTGATCAACAATATTTACCTGGAGTATGACCTGACAAAGAAAATTCCGCTGGTCTATAAGGTCAACATGAAGATGTCCTATGGTATTGACGGCTGGAACTATGAAGAGAAGTTTATGGACCAGATACTGACTGCAAACAATTTTTCTTTGAAAGATGATGCTAACAAAGAAAAGCTGTCGGACTACTTCAGCTATGAGAAGGGGAAAATAAAGCTGAAAAAATTTACACAGTATAAGCTAATACAACAAATATAAATTCATTACCATCAAATCTTTGATTCTATGCGTTCAGCAAAATTTTTGATTTGGCTTACCGGGCTTTTTACCTTGCTTTGTTCTGCAGGCATAGCCTCTGCACAACAGTTCGATTTTAATGCCCGTCACTTTGCAAGCAGCCCGAGAACCATTCTTGAGATAAAAAAACATGGCTTTCCCGATACGGTCCAGGTAGCCGACGCCCTGTGGAGCGGATTTAATCCTGCAACCACACAGGTAAAGAGTGTTCATGACATGGTTAAATTCTACGTGGTTCATGATATGAATCATCTGGATACCAATGTGGCGCCAGGCAACTATCAATATAAAATGATCGTAAATGTATATGGCTTAAACGGATCATCGGTTGCACTTCAGAAGGATACACTTACTATTAATTATGACCGGGGGTCTGTAGGGCTAACGTACCACGTGCCCTATCAGGATTTATATATCAGTAAATACAGTAGTTTTCATAAAATACTCGTCGAGATAGTTGATATTCTATCCATTGACCTGAACAATGTACAGCCACCAGTTTCAATAGCAAACCTAACGACTTTACCAGGCTATAATTGTGCCGTCGAAACGGAGATATGGCAACAATCGTACGATCTGCAACCTTACGGCGGGGCTTACCAGTTAAGCAAATTGTCAGCATCTTATCTTTCTTCCGAAAAGGCGCTTGAGGTCAATTTCTGGAACACAAGTCCCGTGCCCACACCCGCTATGTATGAGATGGAATGGACCTATGTAGATGACTATGATTATAATTTTGCTACGCACAACGACACTATAAAAAGCACTTCCCAACTTCACTACGATTTTAAAAATAATGCAACGAGAATTATAACAGATCAGCCTTCTTATAAAATACCAATCATATACGAGCACGGCTACCTGGTGTTTCGCGTTCGCATCATCAGGCCGGATATTATCAATTATACTACCCCTGTTTACTCTGACTGGTCTATTACAACAAATTCCGGGACAATCGCCTCACTCTCTTCCAATGCTTCAAAATGGTACTACACCATCTCCCAGTCCCACCTCGGCGATACGATCAACTGGAAATATACCGTAAGCTTCGCGGAAGAAGGTAAGTACAAACAGGTGCTTAATTATTTTGACGGTTCATTGAAGAACCGGCAAACCATTACGAGGTTCAACAGCGATCCTTCCAATTTAATAGCGACTGAAAATATTTATGATTTTAAAGGAAGACCGGCTATCAGTATTCTGCCTACGCCGGTGAACAATACCGGTTTTCAATATGTGGAGGGGTTGAGTCTGAATAGCGTGACCGGCGCTCCTTATAAGGCCGCTGACTTTGATACGCTGCAGCCACCTAATACCTGTCCTTCAGAGTTCAGCTTGTCTCCACTTGCTACTACGGCACTAGCGAACAAATATTATTCCCACCAGAATACCGATACTGCGGACTTCCAGAAGTACGTACCGGATGCGGGTGGCTATCCTTTAGTGCATACCATTCTTTCGCCGGAGGATGACAAGAAGATACTGAAGCAGGGAGGCGCTGGCGATAGTCTTCAAATGGGTTCTGGGCACATAACTCAATATAATTACGTGACACCGGAACAATCTGAGATAAACCGGCTTTTTGGAACGGAGGCCGGCAGGGCGGAGTACTACCAAAAAACTGTGGTGACGGACCCTAATGGTCAATCAGCTTATGAGATAACCGATTATGAAGGAAAGAAAGTGGCGACGGGAATGATCGGCTTAGGCCCCGACAGTTCGGTGCATCCGGTTGACCCTATGGTGGTCCCTGATGCATCTACTATCAATGAGAATTTACTGGATGGTATTCAGCAGATCCCTTCTAACAACACGTGGGCATTGACTAAGCCTTTTTATGTGGAGGCATCCGGTGATCACACCATGCAATACATCCTTACCGTTCCTCCTTTCCCTGTATGCCAGGGCTCCGCTTATCTGACGGTTGCTGCATCTTACCATTACGAAATGTTTGACGACTGTGGTAATCTCGATGTCGAGAAGTCGGAAACTTTAGGAAAGACTGGTTACAGCGTTACCAATCCTGGCAGTGGTCTTAATACAGGTGCTATCGTTACCAAATGGCTGGATAAGGGAAAGCACGTGTTAGATAAGACCATGACGGTAAGTTTTGATAGTGTTTCAGCAGCGGTGGACAGCTTTATCGTCCACGCTGGCACCTGCCTCAAGGATGAAAATTATTTTATCCGGAAGGCTGTTGAATCAAAAGAGTTCCCTTGCCCAATCGATACGCTTGACCCCTGTGCGCTGAAGAAGCAGCAGATGATGGCAGATCTGTTTCCGGGGGCTAAGTATGGTGGATATGTAATAGACACCCTTACAGGTGCCATGGACTCTGTAGCAACAGCCAGCATGAGTCCTTTCGGTTATTCGATATTCGACGTGTTTTCACCGTGCAATGTAGCTATGAACTTCCAGTTGCCAATGGGTGGTGCCTTGTCTATGATTGCCAGCCTTCCGATGCCCGTAGTACCTGTTGGTTGCAAAACGTTTCGTTTCCGTGCCTGCGATAGTTTACAATGGCCCGACACCGTAATGTATATGGGCCGGGCCTATACCAACATCCGATACCTGCCTGTAGATACTTTTATCATGATCTTCGACACTTCAATGGCGAGAGCGCTGCTCCCGCTTCATCCTGAATATTGCAAGAACTGCGACGCCGAAGAAGAAAATTACCCGGAATTTTTATCAAAACTGCCTGATTATGGTACTGCGGAGCAACTAGGGTATTTCACGTTACAGGACATTATTGCTAAAGACCCCTTGTATCAGGGAAACAGCAACTATTATGACAGCCTTGCGTTATTGCGTATGGTGGATCGCGGCTTAGATACCATTTGTATAGACCTGGCTTATTGCGGAGGAGTGGATACCACTACTACAAGGATATGTATGAACCAGATATTTAATAGTGGGATGACTTCCAACTATTATAATGTCAACCTTGCCTCTCCTGTAGTGAAAGAAGCTTACTGGCGCAGGCTGATCGCTATGTACATAGCCAATCGCAATATGCGCGTCCAGTATTTGCAAAGCCACGACACCAACAATCACTGTGCCCCTTGCGATTCTGCAAGGATGTCTCTGAAACAACCTTCGGTATATGGCCCTTATATAATGTCGCCTCTTGCCGGTGTCACCGACAGCATGATGTTCTCACAATTGTTTGCCAACATGGCTAACGGCTTTTCTATGCCTGCCTGGGTCAATGGCGCCCTTTCTGGCAACTATACGCAGGCAACACAGGATTCTGCTAACATGCTTTACAATCAGGGGCAATATGCCCTTTGCGATAGCGCGGTGGCACTAATGGCGAGAAGCCTTTCCAATTGTTCCACGGACACAAATAAGATCAATGCCATCAGAGACTCCTTACATAACTATTACTGCACGGGTCCCGGTGTAGGAACACCTTATGATCCGGCTGTGGTCAGAAGGATCATTCTAAGTATTCCGGGGATTTCCCTTAGTGACCTTTGTAACCCTTATCTCATCAATTACAGCCCTTATCCTGCGCCGCAGTTTGATTTCGGTTCCGTTACTTGTAAAGCTCAGAAAGCATATCTTGATGCCGCTGCATTTTTTAATGCGACCGCCGTTCACAACAGCATCAATAATCGCACATCTTACAGCGGTTATGCGTTAAATCATAGTTCAAGCTATTTTGAAACGGCTATTTATAACGCCCTCGGAGGTCCGTCATCTGTTTCTGTGAACACCTCTTATGATGCCCTTCTGCGACAATATCATCTCGAAGTCGCTAACTCTTCCGGCAGTAAAGTAAATTTCTGGCTTAAGAAAATGGATCCGTCAGGCAATTGCCTTACCCGGCTCGATAGCCTTCCTTTCTGGTATGTAGATCGGAAGAGCGTCG
>DATJDP010000019.1:0-11541 GCA_035497355.1 Flavipsychrobacter sp. | reverse complement strand
AAGGCATATAGTTGTTGCCAATTGAGATGTTGATGTTCATGCCCGGTCCCAAAGGAGCCCAGCCATAGTAGCCCCCACCGGAACGCCAGCTCACCCATGCAGGTCCCCACTCATCGCCGGGAACCCATATCCAGCCATAGTAGTTATCATAAGTCCAGCGACCGTAGTGGAACGGAGCCCAGCCCCAATCGTAATCAGAGACCCATGTATTGCCATATTCGGTCATTACCCAGTGGCCTCCGGAATAGTAGGGGCGAAAATCGTTGCCGAGCTGAGGTGCCCATACATAACCATACTGAGGGTCATCTATCCATTGTCCGTAAGGCGCCAGGTCATCATAAAATGTCTGAAATGACACAGATACCTGCGGCGCCGCTACAGCCTTGGTTTGAGGGAGACCCACCAGCAAAAGGCTGAGGGCGGCAACTCCTAATACCGCATTCAAAAATTTTTTCATTATCGTACTGTTTATTATTTGTAAGAGATTTGACTTTTCCGTCATCTAATCCTTTATATCCAAAAGCGGTTCCTCTTTTTGTTAGAGAAATGTTAAAGGCTATTTACCTTATGTCGGGGTTCTTCGGTGAATATGTGTACCTTAAAGCCAGAAAGTTGTGTAAATCAGCGTTGCGCGCATGTGACCAACGCCGAGGTGAGGTCGGAAAGGCAGGGCCTCTATAAGCTCATAGTAGCGCTGACAACGGTGACCTGAATGAGTCAACTGGCACATTTTTATTGCATATAGCCTTTCAAAATAGAATGAATGCTTCAACTCGAAAACTATCAGCAACATGAACACCATATACCTTCTACAGGAAAGTTTATCATTGCACAGTTCGATGCTGAAAGCATTGTCGTATACCAGGCCTTCAAAGACAGTATAGCTAAATATGCAGTTGAACACCAAAAGTTCGGCGGTTTTGACTACGACTTTAATAGAATGACATGGTTAAAGCCCAGCTTCCTTTGGATGATGTACTATTCGGGATGGGCGAAGAAACAAAACCAGGAAAATGTATTGGCAATAAAGATGAAGCGTGAGGGCTTCGACAGAGTCCTTGAGGAGGCTGTGATGTCCAGCTTCCAGGCTAACATTTACAGCACCAGAAAAGAATGGGAAGAAAAGCTGAAGAATTCGGACGTTCAGATACAATGGGAACATTACTATGACCTTTTTGGTGCAAAAACCGACCGGTATGCCGCAAAGATCGGGATAAAGGGAGCACTGCAATCGATGTATAATGACGAATGGATCATAGAGATTCAAAATGTTACCCCTTATGTAAATACCCAGCAGGGCCTGCTTGAAACAAACGAAATCGCCATGCTGCAATTGCCACATGAAAGAGCCTACACACCGGCTGATCTTACTATTCTTAGAAAAATAGAAGCTACCACTATTTCATTATAGTACTCTTCTTTTGCCGGTGTTCTAACCTGAAATATCTTTGCTTCTTTATGGGTCAGAATAAATTAGAAAGGTTTGAGGCAATAAGATCTTTTTCCAATGTCCTGGAATATCCTGATGGGATGAAGGGCAAATGGAATGAATATTTCAAAAACGACAACAGCATAACGCTTGAACTCGCATGCGGCAAGGGGGAATACAGCACAAACCTGGGTAGACAACACAAAAACAGAAACTTTGTTGGAATAGATATAAAAGGCAACAGAATCTATGTTGGTGCAAAGACTGCACTCAAGGAAGGCCTTGACAACGTTTCTTTTCTCCGTATCCAGATCGGACAACTGACCGAACACTTCGCGAAGGATGAAGTAAGTGAAATATGGATCATTTTTCCTGACCCGTTCCTGCGAAAATCAAAAGCAAAAAATCGCCTGACACATCCGCGTTTTTTAAGGCTGTATCAACAAATATTGAAGGATGGCGCGCCCGTTCGTCTGAAAACTGATTCAAAGGAGCTTTACGACTTTACCCTCGAAACCATAGCAGAGCAAGGCTGTACAATAGTAGAGCAGATAGAAGATGTGTATGGTAAAGGTAAGGCTGAAGGAGCGCTAGCCATACAGACTTTCTATGAAAAGATGCACCTAGCTGAAGGCAGAACGATCTATTATGTTGCGTTTTCATTACCGGAAAAAGCAATAGAATTGCCAGTAAGAAAGATAAGGGAAGAAGGCATATGAGCGGAAACGGGCAAGAGGAAAGCGAAGAAGATTACTACCTGCTGCCGGATGGCAGACTTGTGATGACTGCATCCTTTTTATTGAAAAGAGGATATTGCTGTGGCAATGGATGCCGCAACTGTCCTTATGATTATGAAAATGTACCGGAACATCGCCGTTCTGATCTTCTCCGGCAGAGAAATGAAGATATTTCCGGCCAGATCACTCCTTCCAAAGGAATGGGAAAAGGATCACACCCAAAATGATTACCAGCAAATCAAGCAGCAACAAAGTGCCTGCCAATGTCCACCAGCCGGGCTGGTATACAGGAGCAATTGCCTTGAGGGAAAGATTGCTAAGCATCATCAACACCGGCGTGGCAATGGGAAAACCGAGCACGGCCATGAGCGCGGCATTTTGATCTGCACGCGCAGCGATGGCGGAAAGAAAAGTAAATACTGCAGACAAGCTGATACTTCCAATAGCTGTGATAAGAATAAACAAACTGGTCTGGATGATAGGGAAACCAAGAAGAACTGAAAAAAGCAACAGACTTACCAGACTCATTACTAATAGCAGGACGATGCTATAAAGCATTTTGGCAAGTAGGAAGGTGACAGGTTTTACAATAGAGTAGTAGTAGCGAAACCGATAATGATGTTCCTGCAAAAAGCTTTTGGCAACGGAATTGATGGCAACAAATAGCTGGGTCAGCCAAAAGAGTGCATTCCAGATTTTCACCTCCGGCTGTCCGCTCATCATGTACACCACAAACACCGTTGCGCTGACATACAGCAATACCCCAAATAACGTGTGCTTTTGCCGCCATTCAATAAGCAGATCTTTTTTGACCAAAGAAATGAGATATTCTAGTTGCATTCCGAGCGCTAAGATAGGGTTTGAAAATACTACGGGAAGAAACTGCAGGAATCGATTTTTTTCGGACAAGATTGGAAGTGTTGCCTGAGAGAAAAAAAATTTTGAAACAGTATTTGCAAAATTGTTGCCGACCTCTATCTTTGCAGTCCCAAAGTTCTTAACACACATGCGGAAGTAGCTCAGTTGGTAGAGCATCACCTTGCCAAGGTGAGGGTCGCGGGTTCGAGTCTCGTCTTCCGCTCATTACACAAATTCCATCTGAGGATGGAATTTTTTGTTTGTTGAAGTTTCGTTTTTTCGGCATTCAAAAAAGCTAGTTGCCCTGGTGGCGAAATTGGTAGACGCGCAGGACTTAAAATCCTGTTGGCAGCAATGTCAGTGCGGGTTCAAGTCCCGCCTGGGGCACTTAAGCCTTCTGTAACACCCCCACAGAAGGCTTTTTTATTGGTTTTCGGATGCAGAAATTGCCATTTGACTCTAAGCCTGAAAACCTTGCCAGACAACGGATAATATTAATCTACCATGACAAATTTGTTTGCAAATTCTTAACAGGAATATCTATCTTTGAAATTCCATATAATCTAAATTTTTTTCAAAAAATAATAATGGTGAAAAAAGCAATTTTACTATTTACGTCGCTCGCTTGTTTTGCTGGAGGTGCTAAAGCGCAAACACGCTGTATTACAGACGAGGTGTATGCAAAAATGAAGGCACAAGATCCGGCAATTGCAAAGTATGAAGCTGAGCTGAAGGCTCAAATTGATGCGCGATTGAAAGGAATGGATCTTTCCAGATTTAAAACAACGGCCGGCTTTGCTTTCGAAGACACTGTAACTTACCATATTCCGATTGTATTTCATATAATTCATGATTATGGGATTGAGTATATCACGGACGATGCGGTGTATAAAGCAGTGGATGAAATAAATGCTTTATACAGAAAGGCAAGCGCCGATGCTGCAGGTATCGTTTATCCTTATAATGGTAATATACCCGGCACAAATATTCAGTACAACCATAATACTCATATTCAATTTCATCTTGCAACAATAGATCCCAACGGAAATCCAACTCATGGAATTACCCGTCGCAGAGATTTTACGAGTTTAAGTGCAGGAGAACACACAAAATTTGATATATGGGCTCCACAATCATATTTGAACGTTTGGGTTATGCGTAGCTTTGATGCTGCGAATTCGGGTACTAGCGGTGGACAAGTTTTAGCTTATGCAATTAAACCTGCGGGAGCGGCAGCTAGTCCGTGGTCTGATGGCGTCCTCGCAAGTGTGGCTGCACAGGGAGGCAATGTAAACTTTAATAATACAATTGCGCATGAATTAGGTCACTCCCTAAATCTCGATCACACTTTTGGCAATACAAATAATCCTGGAGACTGCGGTGACGATGGTGTTGATGATACACCTCCAACCAAAGGCCATTTAACAACGGGTTGCACTGCAACTACACTTTCCGACACCGTTTGCTCAAGAGGTTACGCGACTACTTACTCACCTGTTGAAGCGAAAAATTTATTCGATATTACGACATCAAATCCCATTGTTATCAACTACCCTGATACGGTAAATACTCAGAACGTGATGGATTATAGCCACTGTTCGTCTCAGATGTTTACTTATTTGCAGGGAGTATGGATGCGGGCTGCCCTTACGAGCACTATCGCAGATAGAAATAATTTAATCGACTCTACAAACCTGGTAAAAACAGGTGTAATGACTCCTAATGGTACGCTTGCTGCAAGGCCGGATCTTAAGCCTATAGCAGATTTTTCCGTTTCGATCAGCAATAACAATGGACTTAACTTTACTTGTAAGTCTGCTGTCGGACAACTCGTAAAATTTACCGAACGTTCATGGAACGATACACTCACTGCTGACCCTCAATGGTATTTCTCAAACGCAGCGACAGATCCAAACCCAACAGGTGATGCTGTTTCAACTAAGTTTGACTCCGCAGGATGGGTTACCGTTAAACTAGTAGTAAAGTCGAACGTCGGTTCGGATACACTTGTTAACTCTGACAGAGTTTATATCGCTGATGAAAATGCTACTAATCCCGAGGGTTATTTCGGGGAATTTAATCAGGGGGGCGACCTGGATGAATATCCAACTTTTAACTACTTCAAAAACTTTACAAGATGGGAAGTGGTCAATAATGCAGGTTTTTATGATAATACTTCCATGTCTTATAAGCAATTTGATGCAAGAACAGGAGTTCCTGCAATTTTCACCGGTACACCTCGTGGCGATTGGGACGATTTCTATACACCTGCCTTTGATTTGACAGCATTAGGTAACGGAAATCAGTATCTAACCTTTTTTACGGCAGGCGCTTTCCGTACGCAGAATATAAATTACATGAATGATACCCTGGACGTTAGTTATTCTACAGACTGTGGAAGAACGTGGATCAGGCTTAAAAATTTGACCAGAGCTGAAATTGGTAATAACGGAGTGCAACTCAACGATTGGACGCCCGGTGGAATGTGGAATTGGCAGGCACAGAATATATTAATACCAACCACTGTTCGTACCAGCAACAGAGTATTCTTCCGTTTCAGATATAGACCAGGAGTAGATATGGGATTAATCGGAAGTGGTAACAACTTCTATCTTGACCGCATTCACATCAGTAACTGGACTACGGATGTTAGCGAACTGCAAAGCCAAAAGAATGGTGTTGTACTCGCGCCTAATCCAACAAATGGTAGTACATCCATTATCATTAAGGATGCAAAGAACACTTCTGCAAACATTACCGTTACAGATGTGACTGGCAAGGTTGTCTATCGTACTCAAGCGAACCTTACAGGAACCATTTCTCGCGTTGAAATTCCAGCAAGCTACATTTCTGTAAAAGGAATGTATATGGTGGAAGTTGTAACAGGTTCTATCAAACAAACTCAGAAACTTGTAGTTTACTAGTAAAATCTACAAATTGCTTTTATGAAGAGAACGCTCCGAATTTTCGGAGCGTTTTTTATTTAGCTTAAGGAAATAAGCTGTTATATTTGTTGGAAATCCACCCGGTTTAAGATGAGCGATAGAAGCATAGTTTCACTTAGGAATACAAATATTTATCAGGGAAAGAGTTTAATCCTTTCTCAGGTCAATTTCGAGGTTGAGAAAGGCGAGTTCGTGTATCTGATCGGAAAGACCGGTACCGGCAAGTCGAGCTTGCTTAAAAGCCTCTATGGAGATATTTATCTGAAAGACGGAGAGGGGCATGTTGCCGGTTTTGATCTCAAAAATCTAAAGTGGCAGAACATTCCGCTACTTAGAAGAAATCTGGGTATTGTTTTCCAGGACTTCAGATTGCTCACCGACAGAAATGTTTACGATAATCTTGAATTCGTACTGAAGGCAACCGGATGGAAGGACAAAGCCCTGATGAAGGAAAAGATTGAGAACGTTTTGAGCAAAGTAGGTTTGAAGAATAAGGGCTTTAAGATGACCTATGAGATGTCGGGTGGGGAGCAGCAAAGAGTAGATATCGCCCGCGCTTTACTGAATAATCCGAAGCTTATTCTGGCGGATGAACCCACCGGTAACCTCGATCCTGATACAACCGACGAGATTATGCAGTTGCTATTTAATATATGCCGCGATTATCATACGGCTTTTATTATGGCAACCCACGATTACGGCATTATTCAAAAGTATCCTGCACGAGTGGTAAGAATAGAACAGGGAAAAGTTAAAGAGATCTCTGTTGCAGGAATGTAACGATCCTGTCAGCATTGCCTTTGTTGTCGTAATTGCCCTTCAGTAGGCTTCCTCTGGCTTCTATATCTTTCTGATCGAAAGCTTCGCCTCTAATATTCTTTATTTCGCTAATAAAGCCTTCTGCCGTTTTCACCACCTTGCAAACAGACGATAGGCCGGTTCCGTGCACCATCGCTTCATTTACTAAAACAAAACGACCGTTAAACAAGGCGTGCAGCAACTTTAGCTTGAGTCCTGTGTTCTGAAAGGTCGGCAATACGTGGATGTGTGCCTCTGTGATAAGGCGTTCCATTTCTTCCATCGAAGGATTCGCAATTATCCTGCAATTTTCGTGTCTGCTTGCCAAAGCCATGAGCGATTCATCGGGGTTTCTCCCAGCTATTACGAAGGGGAAGTCAACAAACGGAACAACTTCATTTAATAAAAACAGCGCCGCTTCCTTGTTTTCTGCCAGGCCAAGATTGCCGTGATATAGGCAAAAACTACCATTGCCTGCTTTACTCTCTACCTCATTATAAGGCTGGAAAGACGGAATATACTCGTGTACTGCAGCCGGATATTTCTCTTTGAAGAACTGATGGTCGTGCTGAGCAACAGTGAAGAATGCATCTGCGTGCTGTAAGCTATCCTCATAGTTTTTTGACAATCTCGCCTCCGTTAAATAATAGGCTTTTCGAAATAAGTTCTTTTCTCTCTTCTCCAGCAGCCGGAAATAATCTTGTTCCACATTTTGAGGCCTAAGAATCTTTAGTCGCTTTTTAAGGGCTGGGTGGGAGAGGTAGTAGGATGTGCTAACACCATCAAACAAAATGGGCGCGTCTATTTCCTGCAGATTTTTTAAGAGGTCCTCGCTTTTTCTGGAATATACCATGTAAGGCAAACGCAAAGAAATGCCTTTCAGCCCCGTGTTGCGGGGATAGTAAAACACTTTTTGGCAAAGTGCTTCCAGTTGTGCGGCCGGCTGACGACTGCCATATACAGGGCAATGCAAATATATACGGACGCCTGCTTCTGAAAGGTTCTTAACCTTATAGAACACGTCAATAGCCCCCCCGTAATCCGGTGGATATGGAATGTCGAAGGCAACGATATGGAGTTTCAGGTCAGTCAAGTTGTTCGTACACTTTAAGCAGCGTTTTCTCTTCTTCCTGCCAGCAGTATTTCTGTCTTGCCTCGAGGCAGTTCTGCTGCAGTTTCAGATAATACCCTTCATTTTGCAGTAGGTAATTCAATCCTGCAGCTATTTTCTCAGGTGTCGGTTCATCAATCAAATGTGCGATTTCAAACTCTCCGTTGATCCTTTCATACTCGGGATACTTTACACAAAGCTGCGGCACTCCCGCGTGCATATAATCAAAGAATCGATTGGCCAGCGACATCTTATTGCTATGGGCAATGGCCTCAAAGAGTGTAACGCCGATATACGCTTGCAAGGTGTAGTTGCGCAATTCATCCGGCGGCACATAGCCTTTGAAGATCACCTTATCCTCTAAATTATGCTCTTTTGCTATAGCCACGGCTTCTTTAAAAAAGTTCCCTTCGCCACAGATGATCAGTCGTGCATCTACATGCTTCATTGCAGGTATCAGAAATTCAAAACAACGGCCAATATTCACCGCTCCCTGATAGAGAATATACCGTTCCTTTTTTTCCGGAATCGTCAGTGGCCTTAAAACGGTCATGTTTCTTACCAACGCATAGTTTACGCCGTACCTGTCATGGAAAATATCGGCAATGTATGCGCCAACAGTATAGCCTGTGGGAAAGTGGGGAACGGTATGCTGCTCGATCCACCGCCACATTTTATAAACCTTAGGTCGGGTAACTACCTCCTGCAATTCTGTAAATAGCTCATGTGCATCGTATATTCTTTTCTTGCCTCTTATTTTGCTTGCATAGAAAACAGGCATGATGGTGTCAAGGTCTATAGCGCCGAAAACATCTGCCTTTATAAAAAGAAGTTTGAAGAAAAGTTTGGTCCAGAAGTCTATATATAAAAGCTTCCCTTGTTCTGCAATGATAGGCAGGCGTATTTGTCGGTAGGGACGGCTTAACAACGGAGTGCTTTTTTTCCTTTCGAATCCTATAATGGTAACATTGTGACCTGCTTCCGAGAGCGTAGTACAAATTCGTATCATACGCTGGTCGAAGTTCAAATCATTAGTAACTGTAAAAACTATCCTCTTGTTCTTCATTCCCTTGTAAGCAGACGAAACCGTATTTTTAAATGCTGCGTAAAAATAAGCGATTACCTTTAGCGTTTTAAATTTTAAGCTTGCTCATGGCAAAGCACCGCATACTGATTTTGACAAATCGGGTTCCTTATCCACTAAATGACGGCGGTTCGCTGGCTATAAATGCGATGCTCGAAGGTTATATAAAAGCCGGTTGGGAGGTTTTTCTTTTTTCGATGAACACCTCCAGGCATTTTGTACCTGTAGATACGCTCCCTTCCTTCTATAAAGAGATCGGTTTTGAAACGTTCGATATCAAAACAGATATAAGGCTGGTTCCTACTCTCAAAAATTTCTTCCTCAGCAGAAAGCCAAATCACGCAGAGAGGTTTTATGACAAAGGTTTCGGCGACAGGCTGAAAACGATCATTGATCAGTTCGAACCGCATATTGTTCAGATGGAAAGTGTCTATCTCGCTACCTATCTGCCGGCCATCAAGGAAGCCACAAATGAAAATATTGCAATCCGCCTTCATAACATCGAATATCAGATTTGGGAGCGGCTCGCCAATGAAGCATCTTCTTTTCGTAAATACTATTTCAAAGATCTGTGCTCGAGGATCAAAAAGTTTGAGGTAAACGCGTGGAGCGAGGCCGATATCCTAATTCCGATCACGGAAGAGGATGCTGCGGTCGTTGCACGTTTACTTCCTGAAAAGAAAATCATTGTTGCTCCCTTTGGCATAGATATCAGTAAGATCAAACCTTCTAAGGCATTTGAAGGGAAGTGGATCGGCTACCATATCGGTGCCATGGACTGGTTGCCAAATGCAGAAGGCATTTCGTGGTTTTTAGACAACGTGTGGGGCGATTTACATAAGGAAGTACCGTCGTTTGAGTTTCATTTTGCGGGAAGAAATATGCCTGGTTCCTTCGAAAAATATGAACAGGACGGAGTCGTTTGTGCGGGAGAAGTGGAAAGTGCACAGGAATTTATTGCAGATAAAAAAGTGTTGATAGTTCCTTTACGATCCGGCAGCGGTATTCGTATCAAGATACTCGAGGCGATGGCAGCAGAGAAACTTGTGGTGAGCACTTCCGTGGGAATGCAGGGAATAACAGGTGTAATTGCCGGAAAGCACTTTTTATTAGCAGAAGAAAAAGACGATTTCATTCGTCAGATAAAATGGCTGACGGAACATAAGCAGGAAGCAGAAGTGATTGCCAGAGCCGGATCGGAACTGGTGAGGAAAGAATATGACGAGCAGAAGATTATGTCTCGCCTGATAGATAAAATGAGAGTAAACGCAAGCTAACATAGGCTTGTTGCTTTTGAACTGCCGCAACTGCCTCCGGTGTTTAATAAATGTGCGAAACGTCGTTTAGCACCCGCTGTGAAGAGCATTCAATAGGAGATTGCTGTTTTTTTCCTTTTGCCCGACATAGAAGCAGTATATGTCTCTCTGTTCCGGGCTTTTTTTGACATAAAAACAGTTTACTGTAGGACTTTCCTCCCCTAAGTGCTCATTATGTGAAAGGGTGTGAGAAGAAATAGATAAAAGCCATATGGCTGCAAATGTCATTGAAACCTATTTATCCTCTGCTTATCCCGAACCGGGCAGACAAATGAGGATTTTGATTTAGGTTTTTCTGAATCCATCAGAAGTCAGTGTTTATCAGTATTAATAATGGTTATATACTGATTTTACATGCAATACGCAGTAACTTTGCCTTTCAATTTAGCAGAGGCTTTTATTATGCTTGATACTATTGAATCCGCATTGGAGGATTTGAAGAAGGGGAAATTACTAATTGTTGTTGATGATGAAGATCGCGAGAACGAAGGTGATTTTGTGACCGCAGCCAGCAATGTGACTCCGGAGGTTATAAATTTCATGTCAAAACACGGCCGTGGTCTTATCTGCGCTCCCCTTACAGAGCAAAGATGCGAGGAGCTGAGGCTTACGCTGATGGTAGAGAATAATACTGTACTGCATCAGACACCGTTTACCGTATCTATCGACCTTATCGGTCATGGATGTACTACAGGGATATCGGCACACGACCGTTCCCAGACGGTACAGGCACTCATTAATCCGGAAACTAAACCGGAGGACCTTGGCCGGCCGGGCCATATCTTTCCTTTAAGGGCCAAAGCTGAAGGCGTACTGCGCCGTGCAGGCCACACAGAAGCGACGGTAGATCTCGCCCGTCTGGCAGGCTTTCCTGCTGCAGGCGTGTTGGTAGAGATCATGAACGATGACGGAACAATGGCACGCATACCAGAACTTAAAGAAATTGCGAAGAAATTTGATCTTAAGATCATTTCCATAAAAGACCTGATTGCCTATCGCCTCAGAACAGAAAGTCTTATCCAGGAGGAAGTATCTGTTCATCTGCCTACAAAATATGGTGATTTTGAACTGGTGGCCTTCCGGCAAACGAATACAGGACAACACCACCTTGCATTAAAAAAAGGAACCTGGAAAGAAGATGAGCCGGTACTCGTACGGGTCCACAGCTCTTGCTTTACCGGAGATATTCTTCATTCCCTTCGCTGCGATTGCGGGGAGCAGTTGCAACGCGCCATGGAAATGGTGGAAGAAGAAGGAAAGGGC